>SKLX01000102.1 GCA_007121375.1 Bacillota bacterium
GGAATAAGCTGCATTTTTTCAGCCAGGTGCAGCCTCATGTCACCCAATACTTCTTCTGCCTTTTCCTTAGCATCAGCTACAAAGATAAGGACATCCCCTTCCCGGGCATCCATTTTTTGACTAATTTCCACCAGCTTTTCTTCTTCGAAAAATTTGTTTATAGGAGATTTCAAACCCTGGGATTCTACCATAAACCAGGCCAGGCCCTTGGCCCCCAGTTTCATGGAAAGGTCCGTCAAATCATCAACCTCTTTACGGCTGAAATGGGCACCTTTGATGTTAATGCCCTTTACCACACCGCCCCCGGCCAGAACGCTGTTGAAAACCTTAAACTGGGAACCCTTTACCAGATGGGAAATATCCTGCAATTCCAACCCAAAGCGTAAATCAGGCTTGTCAGTTCCATACCTGTTTAAAGCCTCCCGGTAAGGCATTCTCCTGAAGGGTAGTTTAATACTTTCCCCCGTTACTTCCTTATACAGGTGGGACAGCAATCCCTCGATTACACCCATTATATCTTCGTCATCAACAAAAGACATTTCCATATCCAGCTGGGTAAATTCAGGCTGTCGATCAGCCCTCAAGTCTTCATCCCGAAAGCACCGGGCTATTTGAAAGTATTTTTCCATACCCGAAACCATCAGGAGCTGCTTAAAGAGCTGAGGGGACTGGGGAAGAGCAAAAAAGCTGCCCGGCTTTATCCTGCTGGGCACCAGGTAATCCCGGGCCCCTTCAGGAGTACTCCTGGTCAAAACAGGAGTTTCCACCTCCCAAAAACCCTCTTCCTCCAGGAAATCCCTCATTGTTTTAATTATCTTATGCCTCAGATAAAGTTTTTCTTGCATCTCAGGCCTTCTTAAATCCAGGTAGCGGTACCGGAGGCGTAAATTTTCATCCACATCAATACCGTCTTCTATGTAGAAGGGAGGTGTTTTTGATGGGTTCAAAATCTCCAGGTGATCAACCATAACTTCTATCTCACCTGTAGGGATTTTAGGGTTAACCGTTTCAGGAGACCGGGACACTATATCCCCTTCTACAGCCAGAACATATTCACTACGCACCCTTTCTGCCAGGTTAAAAACTTCCCTGTTATCCTCATAATTAAAAACCAGCTGTATGACCCCGCTTCTATCCCTCAGATCAATAAAAATTACACCACCATGGTCCCTTCGGGTTTGAGCCCATCCTTGTAAACCCACCCTTTCTCCTACCTGCTCTACTTTCAAAATTCCACAGTTATGAGTCCTCTTAATCAACTTTTTACCTCCCCATCTTTTCTTTCAAATGAGCTGTAATTTCTTTTTTTGTTACTTCCCGTTGATGCCCTTCCTTCATATCCCTTAAAAGAACTTTACCCTTTTCTAATTCTTCCTCCCCCATAATAATTACATACCTGGCATTAATTCTGTCTGCCTGCTTCATTTGGGCTTTTAAACTTCTATGCAGGTAATCTTTCTCTGCTTTAATTCCTTCATGACGGAGTTCTGTTACCATCTTCAACCCTTCCATGCCAGCTTTATTTCCCAGGGCTGCCACAAAAACCCCTGGTTTTTCTTGATATAAATCCTCAATACTTTTGCTTTTAAGAGCCAACAAAGCTCTCTCCAGGCCTATAGCAAAACCCACCGCCGGGGTGGTATTACCGCCACATACCTCTACCAGATCATCGTAGCGGCCTCCACCCCCCAGGGAATTTTGGGCTCCCAGTTGAGGATCAATAATTTCAAAGGCCGTCCTGGTATAATAATCCAGGCCCCTTACCAGTCGGGGATTTATCCGGTAGGAGACTTTTATAGCTTCCAAACTTTCCACTACTTCTTTAAAATGCTCCCTGCATTCTTCGCACAGGTGCCCTGTCATTTCAGGGATATTGTTTGTTATTTCCTTGCAGTTTTTTTCCTTACAGTCCAGTATACGCATGGGATTTGTTTCAAGGCGCCTGCTGCAGTCAAGACAGAGGGAATCCCTGTATCCGGCAATATATTTTCGGATCTCTTCCCGGTAGGAAGGACGACATTTAGAACAGCCAACACTGTTTAATTCCAGGATTAATCCTTCTATTCCTACCGAATTGAAAAAAGCCACTGCCAGGGATATTACCTCCGCATCCAGCAAAGGCTCCCGGGAACCAAAGACTTCTACTCCCCACTGGTGAAACTGCCTGAATCTTCCCGCCTGGGGCCTGTCATAACGAAACATGGGTCCGTAATAAAAAAGCTTTACAGGCTGAGCCTGGCCGTACAATTTGTGCTGGAGATAAGCTCTGACGGTAGGGGCAGTGCCCTCGGGACGCAGGGTTATACTCCTGTCTCCCTTGTCCAGAAAGGTATACATCTCCTTACCTACAATATCCGTATCTTCTCCTACACTGCGGACAAATAATTCCGTATGCTCAAAAATAGGGGTCCTTATTTCTTTATAATTATAGTCCCGGCAAAGTTTCTTGAACTGTTCCTCCAGGTACTGCCATTTTTCCACTTCACCGGGTAGTATATCACCCGTTCCCCGGGGAGCTTTAGTCAACAATATTTTCCCCTCCTCATCCTTAATCCTGGCAGGTAATATTTATTTAAAACAGCTTACTGCTGTCCAGGATAAAAGTCACTGGACCGTCATTTATTATTTCTACCACCATCATAGCCTGAAATTCTCCCTGCTCCACCTTAATGCCCTTTTCTTCCATAACCTTGCAAAATTTCTGGTACAATTCTTCTGCTTGTTCCGGGGGAGCAGCATCATAAAAACTGGGCCTTCGTCCTTTACGACAATCTCCATACAGGGTAAACTGGGAAACAACCAGGGCTTCCCCTTCTATATCTCTAAGGGAAAGATTCATCTTTCCTTCCTCATCTTCGAATATTCTTAAATTAGTAATTTTATCAGCCAAATATTGTGCATCATCGATATCATCTTCTTTTCCTACCCCCAAAAAGACAACAACTCCTTTATTAATTGAACCTACCTGGCTGTCATTAACGGTAACCTTCCCTCTTTTCACTCTCTGCACCAGGGCCCGCAATTTAAATACCCCCCTACTGAGAATAACATCTTTCTACACTGAAAACATCTTTTACCTTTTTAAGTTTGTTCATGATATGATTCATTTGCTCCAGATCCCGGACAACTAAAGTCAGGTGTATGGTAGCAATCTTATCTTTATTAGTCCGGCCGTCTACCGCCGCTATATTGATCTTGCTTTCTGAAACTGCTGCTATCAGTTCTTGAAGGAGATTGGTGCGATCCATAGCTGTAATTTCTATCTTAACCGGGTAAGATACCCTGGGCTTTTCCTCCCAGGAAGCATTTAAAGACCTTTCTTCGTAATCCTCCCGGTTAACTATATTAGGGCAGTTTTTCTGGTGAATGGAAACCCCCCTTCCCCTGGTTATAAAACCTACTATTTCATCCCCCGGCAGAGGATTACAGCAGCGGGCAAAACGAATAAGCAGATTGTCAATTCCTTCAATCTTAACTCCTTTGGCCGCCTTGCCCTCACCTTTCCAGGGTTTTATCTCCGGTTCTTTATAAGGTACTTCTTCTTTATGAAGTTTCTGGTGCTCCTCTTTTAACTTGCTTATCACCTGCTGGGAGGTTACCCCCCCATAGCCTACAGCCACCAGCACATCCTCTTCGGACATCAGGTTAAACTTTTTCCCCACCTCTTCTAATACCGACGGCTTTAAGAGTTCCTTGGGATCCAGGTATATTTTTCTCAGCTCTTTTTCCAGTATTTCCCTTCCCCGCACAATATTCTCTTCCCGTCTTTCCTTTTTAAACCAGTTTCTGATTTTACTTTTGGCCTGGGAGCTTTTAACCATCTTAAGCCAGTCTCTGCTCGGAGATCCCTGCTTGGAGGTAACAACCTCTACAATATCCCCCGTATTAAGTTTGTAGTCCAGGGAAACCAGGCGACCGTTAACCTTTGCTCCCACACATCGGTGGCCTATATCTGTATGAATCCGGTAAGCAAAATCCAGGGGAATAGACCCGGCGGGAAGAGCTATCACATCCCCCTTGGGAGTAAATACAAAAACTTCATCGGTGAATAAATCTATTTTCAAGTTCTCCATAAATTCATGGGCGTCTTTTAAATCCTGCTGCCATTCCAGAAGCTGCCGCAGCCAGGAAAGTTTTTCCGAAAACTCCTCATCCCCTTTAACTCCCTCTTTATAACGCCAGTGGGCCGCAATCCCATACTCAGCTGTCCGGTGCATCTCCCAGGTCCTTATTTGAACTTCCAGGAGTTCATTCTTGGCACATACTACCGTGGTATGAAGGGACTGGTACATATTAGGTTTGGGCATAGCTATAAAATCTTTAAACCTCCCGGGAATTGGTTTCCATAAAGTATGAACCATCCCCAGGGCCCCATAACAGTCTTTAATAGAATCAACCAAAACCCTGATCCCGGTAAGGTCATAAATCTCGTTAATATCTTTGTCCTGAGAAGTCATTTTTTCATAAATGCCATAGAGGTGCTTGGGCCGACCCTGGATATCAGCCTCAATACCCATTTCATCAAGGCGGTCCTTGAGCTGTTTTATTACCCGGGTGATAAATTCTTCCCTTTCCATTCGTTTCTTTGCCAGTTTGTCCACCAGGTTGTAATACTTTTCCGGTTCCATAAACCTGAAGGCCAGGTCTTCCAGTTCCCACTTTAACTTGTGAATACCTAACCTTTGGGCTAAGGGGGCATATATCTCCAGGGTTTCCCTGGCTATCTCCTTCCTTTTGGCCGGGTGAAGATATTTTAAAGTCCTCATATTATGCAGCCGGTCTGCCAGTTTAATCAGTATAACTCTTATGTCTTTAGCCATAGCCACAAACATTTTTCTTAGATTTTCTGCCTGCTGCTCTTCCTTGGACGTAAATTCAAGTTTGCTTAATTTAGTCACCCCGTCCACCAGGAGGGCTATTTCTTCACCAAAATTTTCCTTAAGCTCTTCCAGGGTTACATCGGTATCTTCAACTACATCATGAAGAAGACCCGCTGCAATGGTGACAGGATCCAGTTCCAGGTTGGCAATAATTTGGGCCACTCCCAGGGGATGAATAATATAAACATCCCCGGATACCCTTTTTTGACCGGCATGGGCTTTAAGGGCAAACTTGTATGCCTCTTCAATAAAAGACCAATTGCCTTCGGGACTGTATGATCTAAATTTTTTCTTTAACATTTCCAAACTCATACGACCACCCTCTTTTAGGAAGAGTCCCTCTCCAGGCTTAAAATCTTGTCTTCCCCCTCCAGAATTAAAGAAATCAAAGCATCTTTATCCATTTCCAGCATTAAGGACTGGAACTTTTCCGACTCTTTCCATATCTGCTGGCTTTCTACAAAGAGGGGGGATTCTCTTAATTCCCCTACCTGCCGGGAAGACACCAGTCTCCAGTTATCTCCTTTATCCCTGGGCAGGGGCTTGATCAAGTTTATCTCTTCGAAAACCTTCAAGCTTTTCATAAGCAGGTACTCTGTAAAGACAAAACCTTTAAGACTTTTTAAGGAAGCCCTCAGCCTGTTAAGGTCCACCTTATCTTCTTCTGAAATCTCTTTTATAACCTGGTAGATCTTAACCAGAGAGTTACGGCAGGGTAAAAAGGCCTGTAAAAAAGCCATGTTGTTTTTTAAGTCCTGGGATCCATATATAAGATGAATGTTAATATCACCTATTTTAACAGATATATCCCTCATAAAGGAAATAAATTTTGTATATTCCAGGGGCAAATCATAAATAACTAAATGTTCAATATCCCCTAAACTATCCTGGTTTATACTCCCCTGATGGGAGTATAACAATTCTTCCCTGCCCCCCACCAACTTTGCCAGCCTGTCCTGCTGCCAGCGGCTGTTTATATAAGTTAGGGTTTTATTTCCCAGGACCAGGGATCGCAAGTAATCTTCTTTCTTGCCAAGGTGGCGGCGGTCAATTATGGTTAATCCGCCCCTATGTATATAATCGGTAAAATAAAAATCCTTTAATTGAAGAACCGGGGTTCGGAAATCACCCCAGTTATTATCCTCCAGGAGGAAGGCTGCCGATACCTGCCGGTGGGCCAGGGAGCCCTTCACTTCTTCCATGTTAAAAAAAATACCTTCCAGGGCCTCTTTTTTTCCCCTTAACCGGAGCTTTAAATGATTCCTGTTCTTACCTACAAAATTATAATCCTCTATTTCCAGGCCTCCACTTTTAAAGAGGGGAGGGGGATTACCCTGTCCAAAAGGTTCCAGAAGCTTTAACTGGTCCAGCAATTCCAGGGAAATATCTTCTGTTTCCAGCTCTGCCTCCAGGTGGAGACGGGGTATCAAAAGGGAGGGGGAAAGCTCTTCTTCCGCCAGGTAATTAAGCTGCTTTCTGAACTCATCCAGGTTTTCCCGGGAGATAGTTAATCCACAGGCCTGTTCATGGCCTCCATACCTGGTAAGTAGTTTTGCACATTTGCTGACAGCTTCTATTATATTAAACCCTTCAATGCTTCGGCCAGATCCCCTGCCCTCTTCCCCTTCCAGGGATATTAAAAGAACGGGACGATAATATTTGTCTACCAGGCGGGAGGCAACAATGCCGGTGACTCCTGGATGCCAACCTTCTCCAGCCAGCACCAGGACTTTGTTACGATATAATTCCTTTTCTTCAATCTCCTGGCGGGCCTTTTCCAGGATGCCTTTTTCAATTTGCTGCCTTTCCCGGTTAAATACATCCAGGTTTTCTGCTATTTCCCGGGCTTTTTCAGGAGAGTCCGTTAAAAGAAGCTCTACAGCCTTTTCTGCCGACCCCATCCTTCCTGCTGCATTCAAACGGGGAATCAGGGAATAAGAAAGCTGACAGGAGGATATTTCTTTACCCGTAAATCCGCTAACATCTCTTAAAGCCTTAATCCCTTCTCCCGGGGCCCAATTAATCCTTTCCACCCCATATTTGACCAGGATCCTGTTTTCCTCCAGGAGGGTAACCACATCGCCAATGGTTCCCAGGGCAGCCAGGTCCATATACTTTTCCCCTTTACCTTCCGGCAGCAGGTACTGAACCAGTTTAAATGCAACCCCTACCCCCGCCAGCTTTTTCCAGGGATAGGGGCAATCCTTTTGTAATGGGTTTAAAATAAGGCAGAAAGAAGGTATCTCAGGGGGAGGCCTATGGTGATCGGTAACAATTATCTCCAGGCCCAGGCTCCTGGCGTATTCTATTTCCTCAATAGAACTGATACCGCAGTCAACGGTAATAATAAGATTTATCCCATCATCACTTATTTTTTTCAAAGCATTAAAATTCAAGCCGTAGCCTTCATTAAAACGACTGGGGATATAGTAAGAAACCTGGCCTCCCTCTTCCCTTAAAAAAGAAACCAGTAAGGCCGTCCCGGTAATGCCATCCACATCATAATCACCGTAAATTAATATCTTTTCACCCCTTTTAAGGGCTTCTTTAATCCTTTCCCCCGCTGAAACCAGGTCCTTCATCAATTGGGGAGGGTAAAGGTTCTCCAGGGAGGGGTACAAAAATTTTTTTCCCTCTACCACCTCTTCAATCCCCCGGTTAATAAGAAGCTGTGCCACCGGTTCCATAACATCCAGTTCCCTGCTTAAACTCTTTTTTAGCTGAAAAACTTCCTCTTTTAACTGCCATTGATATTCCTTACCCATCTACTATTCCTCTTCTTCCTTTAGAGGATCAATGAATTCGGACTCAGTGTATTCTTCTTCTCCATACAACTGGTCCTCCAGGTGGGACAGCTGGTCCAGGAGTTCCTCTTCCTTTTTTTTCATCCGGTTAAGCTCCTCTTCCATTTTTCTCAACTTCCCTTCCAGGTCCCGGAATTTAAAGCCATGCTTAACCCGGCCCACCAGGCTAAAAATACCTACTACCAGGGCTCCCAAAAAAGCAGAAGCTAAAATAACTATTACCAGGGAAACGGGGGCTTCACCAAAAAGGTAGTTTATGGTCACTACTTCGTTATTTAATATGGCAAAAATTGCTATGATGATACTGAACAAAAGGGCTATAATAAATCCTAACTGCAAGTTTACCACCACCTTTTAAAATATAGCCTGTTATTCCTCTATTTCACAGGGGTTTACGTGAACTATGACCTCCAGGATGTCATCCCGCCGGGACAAGAGTCCCTCTTTCACCTTTTTAGCAATGTCATGGCCCTCTTTCACCGTCAGGTCACACCTGACTCCTATACGCAGGTCCACCAGCACATAAGGTCCTGCTGAACGGGCTTTGACATCATGGACCTCTGTCACTCCTTCTACAGAACAGGCAGCTTCCCTAATATCCTCTATAATATCCTTCCTGGCGGAAGCATCCATGAGTTCATAGGCCGCTTCACCTGCAAGGCGCAATCCCATCCTTATAATCAAAACTGAAACCAGCAAACCCGCCAGGGGATCCATATATAAAAAAAGGGGATACCCCAAAAAATCCCCTATCCTGGCTGCCCCTATACCTATAAGGGCAGCAACGGAGGAAAAAACATCACTCCGGTGCTCCCAGGAACTAGTTAAAAGCACCTTGCAATCTACCTTTTCACCTAAATAATGAGTATACCGGAAAGTAATTTCTTTAACCAATATGGAAAGTAAAGCTGCCCATAAAGCCATTGATCCTGGAGGAACATCAACCCCTTCAAAAAAAACTCCCAGGGAGGAGATGGCTACATTTAATCCTGCCAGGACAATAATTAAAGCTATGATTTTAGAAGCTATGGTTTCTGCTTTTCCATGTCCGTAAGGATGTTCCTGATCCGCAGGTTTGCTGGCTATAAACATTCCAATAATTACGGCACAGGAAACAAAAATGTCTGCCCCCGAGTGGAGGGCATCAGCTATCATAGCCTGGCTGTTAGCCAAATATCCCGCCAGTCCTTTAATAATCATTAGTATAAAGTTAACTATAATTCCAACCCAGGCACCAAGGAGCCCGGTCTTATACCTATTAGACAACCCGTTCACCTCAAGTATGAAGTAAAGGGTATATTTTCCTTAATATACCCTTATTATATCATACGACAATTTCATAAAATAGTGTCGAAATAACTTGTTTAACAGCAGGCTAAAAGGCCTCAACTTTTTTCTTTTTCCGGATATCCCATTCTTTCCAGGTTACCCACAGGGGGCTGGCTACAAAGAGGGAAGAATAGGTTCCACTTATAACCCCCACCAGCAAGGCCGCAATGAAGGGACGCAGGGTAACTCCTCCAAAGATGAACAATGCTGACAGAACCAGGAGGGTGGTTACAGAAGTGTTAATAGACCTGATAATGGTCTGATTTATGCTATCATTAACCACCGTCGCATAATCTTCCTTTTTCATTTCTTTTAAGTTTTCCCTGATGCGGTCAAAAACTACTATAGTATCATTTATAGAATAACCAAAGATAGTTAAAATGGCCGCCACGAAGGGGCTGTTAATCTCTATTTGTAATAGAGAAACCACCGTTAGCAATATAATGATGTCGTGAACCAGGGCTGCTATAGCAGACATGGCAAACCTGAATTCAAAGCGAATGGTTATATAAGCTATCATACCCAGGGTAGCAATGACAAGGGCCAAAGCCGCATCCCGCTGCAGTTCCCTTCCAATTACCCCTCCTACATTTTCTACTTCAATAATTTCCGTTTCCCCCTGGTCCCATCTTTCCTGAATGGCCATGAATATCTGGTTTCGCTCCTCCTCATCGAGGGAAACGGTTTTAATTAAAACTTCATCCTTTTCTTCCTCGGCAAGACCCCCGTGGCCAACCTTCTGAACAAAGCTGCCCCCCAGGCCAAACTCCTCCAGGATTTCCCGGACTTCTTCCACCTGGAAGGGCTCCCCAATTTTATAATGCAAATTAGTCCCCCCGGTGAAATCTATTCCCAGGTTTAAGCCATTAAAAATTAAAGAAATAATTCCTATAAAAATGATAAATGCCGATAATAGGGCTGCATGTTTACGGTAATTAATTACCTTTAAGTTCAACATTATCTTCTATCCCCCTGACTCCGAAAAGATTGGGATTGGTAATTATATTGGCACCGATTAAATAACGAAGGAGGTACCTGGTAAGAACTATAGCCGTAAACATGCTCATTACAATACCTATACTCAAGGTTACGGCAAATCCCCTCACCGGGCCCGTTCCAAAATAAAAGAGGACGGCAGCAGCGATTAAGGTGGTAACATTAGCATCCAAAATGGTACTAAGGGCATTCCGGAAGGCTGCTTCTACCCCGGACCTCAAAGTTTTACCACTGCGGTATTCCTCTTTAAAGCGTTCAAATATAATAACATTGGCATCTACCGCCATACCAATGGATAGTATTAGACCAGCTATTCCCGGTAGGGTAAGGGTGGCATTTAAAACAGTCAAAACTCCTAAAACCAGAACCACATATACCCCCAGGGCAAAACTGGCTAAAGCTCCAATAACCCTGTAAATTATTAGCATGAAAACTAATAAGAGGGATAACCCTATTATGCCAGCATTAATGCTCCGGTCCCGGGAATCAGCCCCTAAAGTTGGGCCTATGGTCCTGGTTTCCAGTTCCACCAGTTCCACGGGCAGGGCACCAGACCTGAGGATCAGGGCCAGGTCTCCTGCTTCCTCGGCAGTAAAGTCTCCCCTTATGATAGCCTTTCCTTCCCCAATGACCTCATCAACCACGGGGGCTGAAACCAGTTCATCATCCAGGTATATGCTTAAAGGCTCATTGGTGCCTGCCAGTCTTCCGGTAACTTCAGCAAACTTATCCCTGCCCTCCCTGTCAAATTCCAGGGCTACCGCCGGCCGGTTAAACTGGTCATAGGTAAACTCCGCCGTATCTAAATTTGCCCCTGTCAAAACCACTTCTTCATCAGGGTCTACAAAAGTAAGAAGGGCAGTCCTTCCTATCACTTCCATGGCCCGGGAAGGATCATCTATATCGGGAAGCTCCACCCGGATGCGCCTATCTCCTTCCTGCTGGATGATTGGCTCCGAAACCCCAAACTCGTCTACTCGATTTCGGATAATGGTAATAGCCCTTTCAATTGTATCCCTGGTTGCCGGTTCATCTTCTCCCTCCCTGGCTTCCAGGAGGACATAAACACCTCCTACCAGGTCCAGACCCAGGTTAATATGGGGGGGTATCTGGACAGCAATTAAGAGAGAAAAAGCTACTAAAATCACAATAGCTCCTGTTAACAGCATCCGGGACCGTTTAACCATATCAGTCCCAACCTTTTTTTTCCTCTTATCCATTTAATTTTCCTCCTGTAGTAACTTATCTTTTTAAAGAAGCCTGGTATCATTAATAACCAGGGAAAAATTGGTGTCTAAATAGGTGGCTGCCCTTCTACACAGCACCATCCTGCTTAAAAATATTTCAAAATACTCCATGACCTGGATTATCATCAAGTCAATAACCAGTTCCAGGGTAATAGTCTTTGATTCTTTTTCTATACGCAGAAAGGACCTTTTAACTGCAAAATTCACCCGGTCGTGGATATCGAAGGAAGCATAATCCAGATTACGCACCCGGGAACGGTGCACATCAGACTTATCCGCCAGAACCAGGGCTGCCGATACAGGATTTACCACCCGGCCCTCCCTTTCATCGTGGTTGCCTATGGCCGACACTATATCGGCTATTTCATTATAAGGCATGCCCAGTCTTTCTAAGATGCTCATGGCAATATTTGCTCCCGTTTGGGCATGGCCGTAACGGCCTACCACATTCCCTATATCATGCAAATAACCGGCTATAGCAGCCAGTTCCGCTTCCCTCCCCGAATAGCCAAGCCGGGAAAGGATATTATAAGCTATCTTGGCAACCAGGTTGGAATGACGAAAGCTGTGTTCCGTATATCCTATGGCTCCCAGATGTTCATTAGCTTTTTGAATATAAATATTCACTTGAGAATCCTTTTTAATGTCCTCCAGGGTTACCACCTTTGCCTCCTGCATTCCCTTCCCCCTTTAACTCAACCTTAGTCTAAAAAACTTAACCTATTATAATTCGTTAAATCCCAATTAAAATCCTTTTTTATTTCACGCAAAAACTTCTCAACCTGTTAAAGGCTGCAGCTATTTCATATTTTCTAGGAAGGGCATATTCTCCCGGGTGCTGACCCTTGAAAGGAGAAATAAGGTCCAGCCCTTCTTTTTCTATTTGCCTTAAAACCAGCTCTATGATTTCCGCCAGGGTCCTTTTACCATCAATGAAATTTACACTTAAATACAATATATCTCCTACCGCTCGTGTCTGGCTGATATCCACCAGCTGCTCTACCAGGGACAGGTCTACCTCCTGCCGGCCAAACTGGATAGTGTTAAGGCCCTTAGCACTTATTTTGACCTTTCTTCCCTTTACAGGGTCTAGGCCCTTTTGGAGGGGTACCCTGGAGGCTAAAGCTCCGAAATTTTTGCCTCCCTCTTCCTTCCTTTCGGTAGGATAGCGGGAAGATATTTCCCTGGCCCTTTCCGTAACTTCCCGGACCTTATACTCATCCATCATTATGACATTATCCGCGGCATCAAAATAATCTCCTGAACCACCCAGGACCAGGATAGAAGAAACCTTCAGGTCCTCCTTAAGAAGTTTTACCTTGTCTATAAAAGGGGTAATGGGCTCTTTATCTTTAGCAACCAGGGACTGCATCCGTACATCCCTGATCATGAAATTAGTAGCAGAAGTATCCTCGTCTAAAAGAAGAACCCTGCCTCCTAACTCCAGGGCCTCCATTATATTGGCCGCCTGGGAGGTTGACCCGCTGGCTTCATCCGTTGAGAATTCCACCGTATCCTTGCCGAAGGGTAAGTTATTTATAAAGGGACTGATATTTACCTTTTCCACCCTTCTTCCATCCTCGGCCCTTATTTTCACGGCATCCTCCCGGGTAACCACATATTCCCTTCCGTCCCGGGGAATATGGTTGTATACCCCTCTTTCTACAGCCCTAAGGAGAGTAGATTTTCCGTGGTAGCCTCCCCCCACTACCAGGGTTATCCCTTCAGGTATGCCCATTCCTTTAATTCTCCCGGCATTGGGAACCTCCAGCTGTACCTCTAATTCCGGTGGAGATACAAAGGGCACCACCCCTTCCCCCGTCATGGGCAGGTCACTTATACCGCTTCGACGGGGAAGCAGGGAATTATTCCTGATAAAGGAAACCAGTCCCAGCCTCTCCAGTTCCCGCCTTATAAAGTCCTGATCTTCATTAATCTCCACATGATTTTTAACCTTTTCCCCCTCCAGGCTGGAATAGAGGAGGGAAATATCCACTATTTTAGGCAGTTCCTTGAAAAACATGTCCGCAGCTTCATTGCTTAAAACCTTTCGGCCCCGGGCAGGCAGACCCATAGAAATCCTTGCCTCTATATAATGGGAATTAACCACCATAGACGTCCTTTCCAGTATCTCCTGGCCGCAGGAGTCAATGAAAATCATACCGCTTTTACCCGTGCCCCGGCTTCTCTTTATAACTGTATTTATTCCCCGGCTGAACTGGCGGGTTAAATAATCCTCCAGGGCAACCCGGCGCATCTTGGAAGAAAAAAGCTCCTGGGGAATTTGTCCTCGTTCCTGAGGAACCCTGACCCTTAAACGGGAAGGACTGGCAAAGGGGTCCCCCTGGACATAATCAATATAGAGTTGAAATTCTTTAAAATCATAAGACCCCTGGATATCCTTGTAGGCCTTATATCCCTTTCCATTAATCCTCTTCAAAGTTTTTGCCAGATAATCCTTAGAATACATAAAATCCCTTTCCTTGTAATCAATATTTGTTAAACTCCTTAAAAAAATCCTTTAAGATTTTTTCCACCTTTTCTTCGGCTATATTATCATAAATACCTACCCTGCCAATTTTTTCTGGCAGGATAAATATGGTTTTTTCCCCTTTACGTTTTTTATCATACTTAAGACCCTGGACTATATCTTTAACATTTATATTTTGAGGAAACTCTAAAAAACCAACCCTGTAAAGGAGATCTTCAATAAGATCCAGTTCTGTTTTTCTCAGGAGGCCTTCCCTGTGTGCTAACCGGGAGGCTAAAAGCATACCGTAATTAACTGCCTCCCCATGGTTAAAGTAGCTGTAACGGGTGGCTGCTTCCAGGGCATGCCCCAGGGTATGGCCAAAGTTCAGTATAGCCCTCAGGCCTCCTTCCCTCTCATCAGCTGACACAATTTCCGCCTTTATGGCACAGGACCTGTAAACCGTATCCTGGAAAAATTCCTTCTCCTGGCTGAAGGTAGGATCCAGGGCAGTGTAAAGGGTATTAAAAAAAGAAGCATCCCTGATGATTCCATACTTAACCACTTCTGCCATCCCTGACCTTAATTCCCGAAAAGGAAGGGTATTTAAGGTATCCAGGTCCACCAGCACCAGTAAAGGCTGGTAAAAGGCTCCAATCATATTTTTCCCCCTGGGGTGATTGATGGCCACCTTTCCTCCCACGCTGCTGTCAACCTGGGCTAAGAGGGTGGTGGGCACCTGGACATAAGAAACCCCCCGCATATAGGTAGCAGCAGCAAAACCCGCCAGGTCACCTATCACTCCCCCTCCCAGGGCTACAATTCCTGAATCCCTGTCCATTCCCAGATCCAGAGCCCGGGAAAATATTTTTTCTGCATAAAACCAGCCCTTAGTCCCTTCTCCCGGAGGCATTACCAGAACATCTACTTTAAAACCAGAGTTTTTTAAGCTCTCCAGGCAGGTTTTCCCATAGAGGGGGTAAACATTTTCATCGGTTACAACCAGAAGCTTTCCTCCAAAACTCAGGTTTTTCAATTCTTCCCCCAGGGTTTGGAGAAGGTTGGAACCAATTTTTATAGGGTAGCTCCTTGCTCCAAGGTCAACCTTTAATTCTTTCATATACTTTTACCTTCTTCCCAGTTTAAATAAAAAAATGCCAGGATTATATCAGGGGGCAAGGAAATCCAGGTATCTCTTATAATTATCCCTGATCTCTTCCATGGAATCACCGCTAAACTTTTCCAGAAAAGCCCGGGCCACTTCCCAGGCAGCTACAGCTTCTCCCGCCACCCCTGCGGCAGGAACAGCACAAACGTCTGAACGCTCTATGCCTGCCTCCAGGCTTTTTTTAGTATCTATATCCACACTTCTCAGGGGTTTATAAAGGGTAGGTATGGGTTTCATGGCACATCTTACCAGCAGTGGTTCCCCGTTACTCATTCCTCCCTCGATTCCCCCGGCCCTGTTGGTTTCATGATAATACCCCTTGCCAACATCAAAAAAAATTTCGTCCTGGACCTGGGAACCCCGGAGACGTGCTCCTTCTATCCCCAGCCCTACTTCTACCCCTTTGATAGCCTGGAGGCTCATAAGGGCTCCCGCCAGTCTTCCCTCCAGCTTCCGGTCCCAGTGAACATGACTCCCCAGCCCTGGTGGAACTCCCGTTACCAGTATTTCAAAAATACCCCCCAGGGAATCCCCTTCTTCTCGGACCCGATCTATCTCCGCTATCATTTCCTTCTCACTTTCTTCGTGGGCACATCTAACGGAAGACTCTTCCACCTTTTTAAAAAACTCTTCCAGGGATAAATCCACCCTTTCACTTTTTACCCTCCCAATTTCCACCACGTGGCTGTAAACCTGGATACCAAATAATGATAGTAATTCCCGGGCTATGCTGCCTACGGCTACTCGCATGGCTGTCTCCCGGGCACTGGCCCTTTCCAGGACATTTCTAATATCTTTATGCCTGTATTTAAGAATCCCGGGCAGATCTGCATGGCCCGGTCGGGGACTGGATACCCTCTTCCCTTCCCTTTCGGGAGGCTCCGGGTCCATATATTCCTTCCAGTTGTCGTAATCCCTGTTCTCTATAAACAGGGTTAAGGGACTGCCCAGGGTTTTACCAAAGCGCAGGCCCGAAAGGATCCTGACCTTATCCTTTTCTATTTTCATCCTGCCCCCCCGGCCGTAACCCTTCTGGCGGCGGGCCAGCTGGAAATTTATGTTTTCCACCTTCACCTCCAGGTTGGAGGGGAGCCCTTCTATGATGGCCGTTAAACCGGGGCCGTGGGACTCACCAGCTGATAAATACCTCATTATTAACTCTCCCTACCAGGTTAAATTTAACCTTTTCTATTTTTAAAAGTTCCCTTTTTATATCCCTTCCCTGGGAATAACCACCCAGTAATCCCTCGGCCTTGACTATTCTATGGCAGGGAATAATAACAGGAAGGGGGTTGGAAGCTAAAGCCCTTCCTGCCGCCCGGGCGGCCTTTCCTCTCCCCAGGGCTTTTGCCAGAGACCCGTAAGAAGTTACCCGACGGTAAGGAATATGTTTTTGGGCAAAGGTAAGGACTTCCCGGGTAAAAGGAGTGTACCTGTCCAGGTTAAGGGGAAAACCCTGGAAATCTATTTCCCTTCCACCGTAAAAATAATCTTTCAAAGCCTGGTATAAAGAAGGCCATATTTTATACTCTCCTCCTGGAAGGAAAGGGGGGACTTTCCGGCCTTTTTCCCCTTCATAGAAATACAGGAACTGAAGGCCCTGGTCATCGTACCATACACGGATTTTCCCCAGGGGAGTACCTATATTAAAAAAATACATGTAAACACCTTCTATAAAAAAAGAATAAGCTATATTTTCCGGCAGTTCCTTTCCCTTCTTCTAAAAAGGGCTATCTCCCGGTAGCCCACTTCCTTTACCACAGCCAGGGCCTTTTTTATATCCCGGCCCACATCTGCCGGGCGGTGAGCATCAGAACCCAGGGTAATGGGTATCCTTTTATGGTAGCAAAGCTTTAACAACTCCAGGCCCGGGTAAAACTCCTTAATGGGGGCATAAAAACCGGCAGTGTTAACTTCTATGCAAATATCCGCGTCTTTTAATAAATCCGATACCCTCTCCATAAGATAACGGGTCCCTTTCCGGGGAAGATATCCAAACTTTTTAATAACGTCTATATGGCCTATTATATCAAAAATGCCCGATTGAACTACCTCTTCTATTAACTGAAAATACTCTTCATGGATTTTAAAAA
>SKLX01000137.1 GCA_007121375.1 Bacillota bacterium
AATCATTTTATCTCTTAAGTTTTGGTACTCTTTAACAAACTTGGGTCTAAACTCATCAAAAAGACCTAACACATCATGAAAAACCAGGACCTGCCCATCACACTCTTTGCCGGCACCTATGCCGATAACAGGTATAGAAACCTGGTCCCTGATAAAACTGGCCACCTGCCAGGGAACACACTCTAAAACTAGAGAGAAAGCACCTGCTTCCTCCAGGGCCCGGGCATCCTTTATCATTTTTTTAGCTGCCTGGATATCCTTACCCTGGACCTTATAGCCTCCCAGCTGGCCAACGGATTGAGGAGTTAAACCCAGATGGCCCATTACAGGAATTCCTGCCCCGGCAATCCCCTTCACTGCTTCCAGGATTTCTTCTCCTCCTTCCACTTTTACTGCGTGGGCACCCGTTTCCTGGATCAATCGACCAGCATTTTTGAGAGCTTCATCCCGGTTTACCTGGTAAGTCATAAAGGGCATATCCATTACAACCATAGCCCTTTGGGAGCCCCGAAGGACAGCTTTACCATGGTGTATCATTTCCTCCAGGGTAACAGAAAGGGTATTTTCATAACCTAAAACTACCATTCCCAGGGAATCCCCAACCAGGATCATGTCTACCCCCGCCTCATCAACTATTTTGGCCTGGGAATAGTCATATGCAGTAAGCATGCTTATTTTTTCACCTTTTTGTTTTTTTTCCTTTAGTTCAGCTGTAGTAACTTTTTTATTCAACCTTCATCCACCTCCAATACATTTAGTAACTGGTCAGCTTGTTCTTCATTGATGCTGCCCTTTTCTAAAGCTACCTTTACTGTAAACTTACCCAGCTCACCATAAAGGGGAGCCATGTCCTTCATCTCTTTATTTATTACTGACAGGTGATCCTTTATAGTTGAATAATCTCCCCGGGCAATAGGACCGGTAAGACCTTCTGGAACACCCACTTTTTCAATATTAGCCATGGTACCCTGGATCAAAGGTAGCAGAGCAGCAAGGGCTTCTTCTTTATCCAACCCAATTTGCTCCATCATCTTCAAGCCCAATCGAATAACAGACACAAAATAATTGGAAACCACACATGCAGAAGCATGGTATAGGGGCTTCATTCGGGTAGGTATTTCCACCAGGTGACCTTCAAAAACTTTAATCATCTCCCTGACAAATGATAGGCCCTTTTCATCGCCTTCTACTGCAAAGTAAGAACCAGGCAAGTTTCTAATGCCTGCTTCGGGACCAGGTATTGTCTGGAGAGGATGAACAGACATAACTACCGCCCCCTTTTCCCGGGCAGAATTCAAAATATCTGAGCTGTGGGAACCACTGGTATGAATAACCAGGTCTCCTTTCATTATCCCCCCTCCCTCAGCTATTTCATTACATACCTGGGAAATAACCCGGTCAGGGGTGGTTATAAAAATAATGTTAGTTTCCTGGAGAAGGGGAAAAATTTCTGTATAACCCTCTGTACCTATAATCTCAGCACCTCTTTTAGCAGATTCCCGTGTACGACTGATCACTCCTGCCACATGATAACCCTTTTCTTTTAAAATTGCCCCCAAGGTAATACCCACATTACCGGCACCAACTATGGCAATCTTGTTCATACTTTTCCATCCTTTTTTTGTTAAAATAAAAGTGCCTTCTCAACCTAGTCAAGAAGGCACAGGTATATCACCATAAAGGTATATTACCAAATATTAATCCTTCTGTCCCGGTCCATCTTATGGCTCCAGGCAGACCCTGAAATATTATCATATTTTCTTCCAAGTAACATTATAATTTGCTTACTTGAAAAATTCAAGGATAAACTAACATAAATATTTAAGAAAGTGGCTGGTTTAATATACCTTTCAAGAGTTTCACCCCATTTTTTATGTCCTCTAAATCTGCCATTTCGGAAGGAGTGTGAATATACCTGCAGGGAATGGACATAACTCCTGAGGGAACTCCTTCCCTGCTAAGATGAATAGCTCCTGAATCCGTTCCTCCCCTTTCCAAAACCTCCAGCTGATAAGGTATACCTTCCTTCTCCGCTGCTTCCTTCATTATCTTTTTAACTGCAGGGTGGCTTATTATCAAAGTATCCTTTATTTTTATAGCCGGTCCTTTTCCTAAAGAAACAGCCATTGTTTCAGACTCGGGGGTATCCCCTGTCCTGGTAACATCTACAGCCAAACCGTAATGGGGCTTCAGGCGATAGGCAGCAGTTCGTGCTCCCCGGACCCCTACTTCTTCCTGGACGGTAAACACAAAATATACATCGTTGGCAGGCTCATTTAATTCCATCAAAGTTTGAACCAGAACAGAACAACCTATCCTATCATCAAGGGATTTTCCTAAAATTCTACTTCCCAAAGTTTCACAATTTCTATAGTATACAGCAACATCACCAATATTAACTTTTTCCCTGGCTTCTTCTTCTTTGGAAACCCCTATATCCAGGTAAAGCTTTGAAAATTTCAAGTCCTTCATGCTCTCCAGTTTTTCACATCCTATTGTTCCCACCGCTCCATTTTGAAATATTACCCTTTCTCCTAAGAGGAGATGAGGAGAAACACCTCCTACATTAGAAAACCTTAAAAACCCGTTTTCATCAATAAAGGTAACTATCAGGCCAACCTCATCCATATGGGCTGCCAGCATAATTTTTTTTCCCGGCCCTTTTTTCCTAACAATTAGATTTCCCAGGGTATCCACTATAATCTCATCAGCATAAGATTCTATCATCTTTTTTATAGTGTCCCTGATTCCTTCCTCTCTACCGGAAGGACCATAAGCTTCCGTTAATTTTTTAATAATATCAATCATTAGCATACGCCTGTTTTTTACCTCCTTCCGGCAATTTATCTAAAAATAGTTCAATCAGTTTTAAGGTATTTTTTACATCTTCCAGGGATAAAATGTTGACGGGATTATGGATATACCTGCAGGGCACAGAAATTACAACCGACCTGACTCCTTCCCTGGATAAAGAAATCTTACCTGCATCTGTGTTAGCCCCCGTAAAGCGCCTGAACTGTATGGGAATATTTTCTTTTTCTGCCAGTTCTACTAAAGTCTCAATTATCTTCTTATCGCATATTACTGAAGTATCCATAAAAGTTAGGGCCGGTCCCTTTCCAAGGGTAGTAACATAACTTTCTTCTTTCAATTCAATAACATCAGCAGCCGTAGTTCCTTCAATAACCAGAGCTAAATCTGGCCTGATGCGGTAAGCGGCTACAGCTGCCCCCCTCATACCCACTTCCTCCTGGACAGTAAAAACACCGTACAGGGGAAAGGTATATTCTTTTTTCAAAGCTTCTATCAGTAATGCACAGCCAACCCGGTTATCAAAAGCCTTTCCCTTGGCATAGTTAACTCCTATTTCTTGATATCGAGTATTATAGGAAACATAATCCCCCAGCTTGACTTCCTTCTTCGCTTCTTCCTTACTTTTAGCACCAATATCTATGTAAAGTTCCTCTACCTTCAGGGATTTTTTTCTTTCTTCAGGTTTTTGGAGATGTATGGCCTTAGCTCCTATAACCCCCGGTATTTTTTTCTCCCCAATCAAAACGGTTTTGGAAACTAAAACCCGGTCATCAATTCCTCCCACTTTAGAAAACCTTATAAGTCCACTTTCTTCAAATCCTGCCACAATTAAACCAACTTCATCCATGTGGGCTGATAACATTAACCGGGGAGCTTTTTTAGAGCCACTTTTAAAAGCTATTAGATTCCCTAACATATCAGTTTTTAACTCATCCACATAAGGTTCCACTGCTTCTTTAATTAATCTCCTTACTTCACTTTCCCCACCGGAAACCCCTGAAGCTTCTGACAATTCCTTTAATAACATGATATCAACTCCTCTAAAAAATCATTATTCAAAGAAGCAGTAAACCTGGCTAAAAGCAAGGCCGATGCATGTATGTCCTTTAAGGAAATAAGTTCAACGGAGGTATGCATGTATCTCAGGGGCACAGATACAAGGCCTGTAGCTATACCCTCCCTGGATATCTGAAAAGCCCGGGCATCTGTCCCGGTAGGGCCGGGGGTAATATCCTCCTGGTAAGGTATATTATATTCCCTGGCTATTTCTACTAATTTATTATATATCTGGGGATGAATGTTAGGACCGGTAGTAATAACAGTACCTTTTTCTATCTCTGAAGTTTTATATTCAGCAACCCCCGGCATGTCACCATGGGTTACATCCACGGCAATCCCCAAATGGGGAATTATATTGTAAGCTGAAACTATTGCCCCTCTAACCCCCACCTCCTCCTGAACCGTGGCTACAGCATAAACATCTGCCTGGTGATTCAGGTATTGAAGTTCCTGTAGAAATTTTAATACCAGAGCCACTCCCGCCCGGTCATCCATAGCTTTCCCAGCCACATGCTCACCGGATAATTCCATAAACTCCCTGTTTATAGTTACAGGATCCCCAACGGATACTCTCTTTTTTACTTCTTCCTCGGAAAAACCTACATCAATAAACAGTTTTTCCATTTTTATCCCCTTTTCAATCTCTTCGGGATCAAGAATATGAGGTGACTTGGCTCCAATGACCCCGGGAAGGTCCTGCTGTCCGTGAACCACCACCTCTTGATTTAAAAGGGAGCGGGGATCAATTCCTCCCAGGGGAGAAATACGTAAAAAACCTCCCTTTTCAATTTTTGAGACCATCAAGCCTATTTCATCCATGTGGGCTGACACCAGTATTTTAATCGGTTCTTTCTCTTCAGTCCTCTGCCCCTTCCTAAAAGCCAGGACATTACCCAGAGAATCCATGTTAACTTCATGGGTATAACGGGTAAACTCTTGGGCTATTATCCGGGCTACCTGTTCTTCATGCCCGGAAACACCTGGTGAGGAGGAGATTTTTTTTAAAAAATCTTTAATGCTCACCTTAACTGCTCCTTCCTATCCAATATATATAGAAAAATATTTTTATATAAAACTATTCTATAAGTTAAGGAAATTACCTTTTACCTGATAGGTTTTATCTTAATTACTTATACCCATAAATTTCATTATAATGCAGTTAGTTAAAGGTTTTTACGCCGGAGCACTTTCTTTTCTTCTTCCCTTTTTTCATCTCCATAATCACTCTCAAACTGTAATTGAAGCAGCTCACGATAAAGTCCTGGTTCTGCTGCTAATTCGTGAGGTG
>SKLX01000079.1 GCA_007121375.1 Bacillota bacterium
GTTCCATATTAAATTTATACAAAACTATAATAAATTTAGAAGTATATTTCAAAAAAAAGAAAAAAACCTCCCCAAGGAAGGTTACTGAATGGCTAAAATATTATAATTAAGTTTTTAAATTTCCCCTACAGCTTTATTATTTCCCCCGGCTGCAGTAAAGGGTTTAAATAATCTTGAGGATTGCTGCTGAGTAAACGAACCACTTTTCCCCTTTGGTTTCCTAAATTTTCTACCAGCAGCTTAAATCCTCCTCTTTCTACTTCCTGGTATTCTGGTGAAAAGTCACTGTTTCCCTCTAAAACCAGTTCCAGGGGAATAGGGGTATAAATAATCAAGCATCTTCACCTTCTTCTGGTTTACCCCCTGATGTCATCTCCCTTAATTTAGCCGTAGCAGTTCCTAAACCACCGGCCTCGTCAATTAAACCCTCATCCACCGCGTCATGGCCCACTAATACAGCACCAATATCCCTTGCCAGCTGACCCGTCCTAAACATAAGTTCCCTTAACTTGTCTTCCGTTACCTTTGAATGACTGGTAACAAAATTTATGACCCTATCCTGCATCTTATCAAGGTACTCGTAAGTTTGGGGCACTCCAACTACTAAGCCTGTTAACCTGATGGGATGAATGGTCATGGTAGCCGTGGGAGCAATAATAGAATAATCAGCACTAACTGCGATAGGAGCACCTATACTATGACCTCCACCCAATACCAGGGAAACAGTAGGCTTGGAAAGGCTGTCAATCAATTCTGCTATGGCCAACCCTGCTTCTACGTCTCCCCCTACAGTGTTTAAAATAACCATTAACCCTTCAATATTAGGATTCTGCTCAACAGCAACCAGCTGTGGTATTACATGCTCATACTTGGTAGTCTTATTTTGAGGGGGCAGAACCAGGTGACCTTCAATCTGACCAACTATGGAAATACAATGGAGGCTGCTTTCCAAGTCAGGCACATTAATCTGCCCTAATTGCTGAATATTCTGGTTTGTTGAAGAGGATTGGTTTTCCTTAACAGAGGGGCCTGAAGGAGGTTTTCTTGTTTTGCGGAAAAAAGGCCTTCGGCGGTACTGTAGCCTCAATAATTTTCACTCCAATGCCCGGCTAAATGATATAACCTTAAGATATTGTAATATGTAGCTTTTACTTTAATATTTTTTTTATACTTTAGCCAAAAACCTATTTTAATTCCCGGGCAAAATTACGTCCAGCCTCCATAACTTCCTTCAAAGCCTCTTTATTTTCAACTATCCCCGGTGAAGTCCTGACTTGACTGTAAAAAAGGCTCCCCTCTTCCTTAATATTCAAAATTTCGAAAAAAACTTCTACAATTTCTCCCGCATTTCTACAAAACCTTTTAACGTTACTACCTTCAACGCAGATATAAAAACCCTTTTTTCCTTCTTCTTCTCTAATGCGGGGCTTTTCTAAAACATGCCTGGCGGCCCAAAAAGCTTGAAACCTGTCTATCATCATTTTAGTTTGGGCTGACATGCTGCCAAAGTGAATAGGAAAGGCCAAAACTACTCCCTTGGCCTTTTCAAACATCTGGTGTATCTTTTGCATATCATCCTTAATAATACATATTCCATCTTTGTTGCAAGCACCACAACCCTGGCAGGGCTTAAAGTTTAACTGGTTAATAATTACTTTTTCGCCTTTAACTCCTTCCATGCCAGCTCCTTCTAAAAACTTGTCCAGGATAAGGCTGGAATTACCTTCCGCCCGGGGACTGCCGCTTAAAGCTAAAATCTTAGATTCCTCCACGAAAACACCTCCTGTTAAACTGACAGGCTTTCAACCTGTTTTAAAGCTGTTCTTAACTACCTCAGGAAGCCTTCCAATATTTTATCTACTGCTTCATCTTCTGACAATCCCAGGGTCATTAGTTTAAGAAGCTGTTCACCAGCAATTTTACCAATAGCTGCTTCATGGGTCAGTTCTGCCTCGGGATGGTAGGCTGCTATCTCTGGCACAGAACGCACCTTTGCTTGACCCATTATAATAGAATCACATTCTACATAACCCCTTGACTTTTCATAGGCAATAACCCGGGGATAAAATACTTGTTCCGATTCTTCTTGAGCAACGGAACGAGATTTTATCTGGGTAAAGGCCTCTGCCCCCCTCAGATTAACTATTATATCAGATCGCGCCTGCTGTTTCTTGTGGGTTAGTAATCTTTCCGTTATAATTAATTTTGCGTTTTTTTGTAAATTTGCTTCAGTAACTCTTTCAGTACTATCTACACCCCGGATCTGTACCAGTTCCAGCTCAGCTGAACCCCCTTCTTCAATTTCAATAATAGTTTGGGGGTTTAACACCCTTTCTCCAGAACCCTCCCCCTGGCCATAGTGTTTTTCTACATAACGAAGGCGGGCACCCTTACGAACAAATATGTTGTGTACACCATCGTGCCTGGATTCCTCTTCGCTGGCATTATGAATTCCACATCCAGCTACTATCAATACATCAGAGCCTTCTCCAATTTCAAAGGTATTATAAACCATATCTTTAAACCCGTCTTTTGTAACCAATACAGGTATATGGACAGACTCATTTATAGTTCCCGGCTTAACAATAATATCAATACCCGGCTTATCTTCTTTTGTCTTTATTTCAATGTTATCTGTAGATCTGCGGGAAACGCCCCCTCCATCCCTTCTAATATTATGAGCTCCCTGGGGAACTGTGTGAAGATCGGCAACTTCCTCTAACAACTTCTTATCAATGGCAGTCAGCTTCATCTCTATCCCCCCTGCATACTTTATACCAATCGCAACCTACCACATCTTTAATAATTGGCCATATTCTGTCTTTATCTCCTATGTCTTTAATTTCTCCTCCTACTACCAGAATAATCTCATCAACCAGGCTCAAAATCCTTTCCTGGTGACTTATTAATACAGTAGTAACTCCTTCCTTTTCATGCTTTTTCCTTATAACATTTAAAAGCATATCAAAGCTCCAAAGATCAACACCTGCATCGGGTTCATCATATATGGCAAACTTTGGATTATTAGCCATCAAGGTAGCTATTTCTATTCTTTTCATCTCCCCTCCCGACAGGCTGGCATCCGCCTCCCGGTCCAGGTAATCTTCAGGGCACAGGCCTACATGCCTCAGGTAGCCCCTTACAGCCTTCCAGTCATCTATCCCTGAGGCAACCTGAAGGAGATCTAAAACCTTAAGTCCTTTAAAACGTGGGGGATATTGAAAAGCATAACCTATCCCTTTTTTTGTCCGTTCATTAATTTCCAGGGAAGTTATATCCTCCCCCTGAAAAGAAATAGTCCCCTGCGTTGCTTTGTAAAGGCCCATAATTAGCTTAGCAATAGAGGTTTTACCACTTCCGTTGGGACCGGTAATTGCATACAGCTTACCTGCTTCAAAATTAAGATCTATGTTTTTTATTATATCTATTTCCTTTTCTTTTCCAGAGATCCGGTAGGATACTCCTTTTAATTCTAACAATGTATTCCCTCCTTTGTTTATTATCTTTAATTATTATACATTAACATTATTTTTCCTTCTACCCCTGACTCCTATAAAATATTAATAGAATATGTTCTTAATATTTTTTATTTTAACATGACAAAAGGTAGAAACCAACAGGCTTCTACCTTTTTTATTTGTGGTAGCTTACGGTATTTTATATTTTATTATATTTCCATAATAATGGGAAGAACCATTGGCCTTCTCCTGGTTTTATCCCAGAAAAATTTGCTAAGAACATCTCTAACGATATTTTTAACCGTAGGCCATTCTCCTAATTTCTCATGACTGGTAGTTTCTAAAGCTCGAGACACGTGATTCCTGGCCTCTTCAATTAACCCTTCCGACTCCCGCACATAGACAAAGCCCCTGGAAACAATATCAGGGCCGGCTAATATTTGATGATTTTCTTTATCAATGGCAATTACAACAATTAATATTCCATCCTGGGATAGAATTCTTCTATCCCTTAATACAATATTTCCTACATCCCCTACGCCAAGACCATCAACCAGCACATTTCCTACAGGTACTTTACCAACTTTTTTGCCTGCTTTAGAAGAAAACTCCAGGATAGAACCGTTGTCTGAAATAAATATATTTTTTGAGGGAATCCCTACACTCTCAGCCAGGTTAGCATGATGAATTAAATGGCGGTACTCACCATGTACCGGGATAAGATATTTGGGATTAATGAGATTTAGCATTAGTTTTAACTCTTCTTGACTTGCATGGCCAGAAACATGCACTCCTGAAACAGATTCGTAATAAACCTTTGCTCCCCTCTTAAATAAATTATCAATGGTGCGAGAAACCAGTTTTTCATTGCCGGGTACAGGGGTAGCAGCTACAATAACCGTATCTCCAGGAATAACTTCTACTTTTTTATGATCTGACGTGGATATCCTGGTAAGGGCAGACATGGGCTCTCCCTGACTGCCAGTTGTCATTAAGGTTAACTGATTATCAGGATAATTATTCAGGTTTTCTACCTCAATTAAATTCTTATCGGGAATACTTAAATAACCCAGTTCCCTGGATATTCCTACTACATTAACCATGCTCCTTCCAATTACAGCAACCTTTCGGCCCTGCTTTACCGATGCATCCATTACCTGCTGAATACGGTGTACATTTGAAGCAAAGGTGGCAACTATTATTCTGCCCTCCGAAACTCGAAATATCTCCTGGATTGTATCACCAACTACCTTTTCAGATAGGGTGTAACCGGACCTTTCAGCATTTGTACTGTCGGATAGTAAAGCTAAAACACCTTTTTTCCCCAATTCCGCCAGCCGGTAATAATCAGTTATCTGTCCATCTACAGGAGTTTGATCAAACTTAAAGTCGCTGGAATAAACAATAATTCCTGCAGGAGTATATATAGCCATTCCTACCGAATCGGGAATACTGTGATTTGTTTTAAAAAATTCTACTTTGAATTTATCGCTAACTTTCATGGTGCATCCAGGTCTAATCAAGTTCAAGTCAGAACTTTTTAATATATTGTGCTCTTTAAGCTTAACTTCAACCAATCCTAAAGTCAGTTTTGTACCATAGATAGGTACATTTAAGGAAGGAAGTATAAAGAGAAGGGCCAATATATGGTCTTCATGTCCGTGACTAATAA
>SKLX01000043.1 GCA_007121375.1 Bacillota bacterium
AATTGCTGAACTGATTACTGAACATATCCTGGTAAAAATAAGGCTATTTGAGGAAAAACCACCAGTAAGGCTATGCAAACAAAAATGGCCAGAAGAAAAGGCCAGGCACCCTTAAAAATGGTCATAACAGGTGTTTCTTTATCCACCCCGGCTACGACATATACGTTAGCCCCTACGGGAGGTGTAATCACTCCCATACCCAGGGCAAGAACTATTATTACTCCAAACCAGATGGGGTCAAATCCCAGTTGGATAGCCACCGGGTAAAAAATGGGTACCGTAAGTAAAATCAGGGCCAAAGCATCAATAAAAAGTCCCAGAATTAAGTAAATTAACAAAATTACTACCAGTATAGCTACAGGAGGGAAAGGTAGGGCTACCGCCCATTGGGCTAATGCTGTAGGAAGGCCCGTTACAGCCAGGAACCTCCCATATATAACAGCTCCGGCCACCAAAAACATTATCATGGCAGATAAGCGAACCGAATCCCTCATAGAGTCCATGAGGCCGTTTAAACTAAGCTGCCTCCTGAATAAAGCCACAATTAAGGTAGCAAAAGCACCAACTCCGCCTGCTTCCGTGGGAGTAAATATACCGTAAAAAAGCCCTCCAATAACGGCTATAAAAATAAGGATAACTTCCACTCCCCCGCCCAAAACCGCCTTTACTTTATCTAATAGTTTAACCTTCGGTCCTGCCGGAGCCAGCTCCGGGTTAAAGACAGCCTGGACATAAACAACAATCATAAAAACAATCATCAAAAGGATTCCCGGGAAAATACCTGCCAGAAACAGCTGGCGTATAGATTCTCCGGTAGCTATTCCATAAAGAATAAAAATTACGCTGGGAGGAATCATAACTCCCAAAATGGCTGAAGCAGCTATGGTTGCCGTGGATAGGGAGCGGTCATAATTATACCTGTTCATCTCAGGCAAAGCTACAGCACTCATGGTAGCAGCTGTGGCTGTGGTGGACCCACAAATGGCTCCAAAGGCAGTACAGGCTCCTATGGTAGCCAGGGCCAAGCCCGCCGGTAAACTACCCATTACTTTGTAAGTGGCATCATATATCCTCCGGCTTATACCTGAATGAAAGGCAATATAGCCCATCCATACAAAAAGGGGTATTACAATGAAAGAATAATTAGCAAAAGTGTAGTACATGGCACTAACGGCTACAGAAAGGGCCGCTTTGGTGGAAACCTGGTAAGCATATCCCATTATACCTACCACAATCATTATGTACGCTACAGGCATCCTGGCAAAAAGCAATATAAATACAACTAAAATTGATAAAAGACCTACTTCAATTGCTGTCATTTATTATCCCTGCCTTTTAAAAGAACAATTCCTCGAATAGCTTCTAAAATATCTCTTAGAAGAACCAGGGCCAACATCAAAAATCCAAAAGCCACCACATATATAAAAGGATAAAGGGGTATTAAAAGGTGACCGGTAGTATAACCTCTTTGCATCATGCTGGTAGCATAAGAAGCCATTTCCCAGGCTAAAAGACTGGCAAAAAAGAAAGATATGGCGCTAACCACTAATTCCACCACCGCCTCTTTTAATTCTGGCAGTTTATCCACCAGAATTCCTACCGCTATATGACCTTTATCCACGGCACAATAAGCTACTCCCAGGGAAAGGAGCAAAGCTCCCATAATTTCAACCACTTCCACGGTTCCTGGTAAAGGCTTCCATACTTCACGTAGAATAATATTTGCTACAATAATCAACATGGCTGCGGCCAGGGCAACCTGCCCTACCCTGGCCGTCCATGCAGTAAGAGTTTTAACAAAACCATTGATAAAATCCATTATATGTTTCCTCCTTAACTACCCTTACCTTATCTTTCAATTAATAGTCTCCGTGCTCCTGGGTAAACTTTTCATCCAGCTCCCGAACAGTTTCTACTATTTCTTCCCCGGGTAGTCCTTCTGCTTCTTTTTGCTGGATCCAGTTTTCTACCACGGGTTCAATTTCTTCTAACCACCTTTCCTCCTCGGAAGGTGAAAGCTCTATAACCTCAAGACCATGTTCTTCAACCCCAAATTCCTGGCCAGCCAGGGTATGGTCTGTCCTGAGCCTTCCATATTCCATAACATACTCTTCACTTACCTCTTCAATAATATCTTGAATGTCAGGAGGCAGAGAATTCCAGGTATCCAGGTTCATAACTTTCATAAAAACGATATTGTATAGGAAAGGAGTCTTGGTGATATAATCCACAACTTCCGCCAGCCTGAATCCCTTTAAAGTATCTGTAGGGGCCAGAATACCTTCTACAATCCCTGAGTCAAGGGCAATGTAAGAATCTGACATAGGCATGGATACGGGAGTAAATCCTAATCTCTCCATGGGGGGCACCGTTCCTCCTACGGCCCTTACTTCCATACCCTGTATATCTTCCAGGGTCTCCACAGGCCTGGTGGACATTACATCGCCGGGGCCGGTAGCCCAAAACATCAATACTTTAACGTCGTCATATTCTTCCATTAATCCTTTTTCTTTAAGAACTTTGTAACCTTCATGCATGGTCAGTGATGCCGCCAGAGCATTAGGATTATTTAAACCTGGTAGTTCAAAAGCTGCGGTAACAGGAAACATTCCTGCCGTATATGCGGGACAGGTAGTCCCCAGATCAGCAACCCCGGTAGAAACGCCTTCATAAATTTCACTTGCACCCAGTAAAACTTCTCCAGCCTGCATAACAAATCTTACCCTGCCATCCGTTCTTTCTTCTATTTCGTCCATCCAGGCCTGGTGCCCCTCATCCACCTGGAAATCTGTTCCCGGCCAAAAGGTGGCAAACTGTAATTCAATGGTATCATCTTCCGCTCCACAGCCCGCTAACATAGAAAGGGGAAGCATCGCCAGTAATATAACAAGAAAATAAACAAAAAACCTGAGTTTCATTTTATTAATTGACCCTCCTTAATAATATTTTAAAAATTAAAAAGCACCTCCTAAATGCTTCTTGCGGAGGTGTTATTAGCAAAAAATATTTCCGGATAAGCCTTTAATTGTTTATAAGTAAAATAATTAAAAAGCCCTATCCCATAAATTTAGGGGATATCAAAACTATTGTAAATGAAAAAAATCACTTACAAGCTTGAAATAAAATGCGGATAAAAATACCTCCGCTGGCATTACCGCTTCATTACCTTACTTAAAAGAGTATAATCCAATGCAATATTTACCCTTTTCTTTTTCAGGTAATAAACCGGGTGCTGATAAGAACTCCATGGTAATGAAACTCCTCCCAGCTGACCGGATGCTGCATAAGGACCCTTTGGAATTAGTTCCAGTCCCCTTGCCCAATCCAGGTTTACCTTTTTTAGGCTTTATCCCGAAAAAGCGTTTTTTGTCCCAGCATAAATGGGCCAAAAAATACCAGAATATTCGATTTTAAGCTTTTAAACCTGAATACCCCCTTAAAAACAAATCATTAGCAAAGATTGTCCCCATACCTTGAGATCTTTGATAATGATTAACAAATACTATTCAACAAAAAACCACATATTCCTCTTTTTCTTAAAAATTAATTAAAGAATATATTTTCATAAACGCCGTTTTGAAGGTTGTTTGACTAAAGGGCCATTAAATGGTATCATATTGTTACTAAAAAGCGCCCGTAGTGAAGTGGATATCACGCAGGCCTCCGGAGCCTGAAGTCGGGGTTCGAATCCCTGCGGGCGCACCACTATTGTTATTAACAGGTGGTTCACTTACGTATTACATACAGAAGGAGTGGGTTATTAAATGTCTGAAGGTTTATTTGAAAAACTAAAAGAGAACGTGCTGCAAGGAAGAATGGAAAAAGAAGACGAAGGTATAGAAGAAGGCTATGAAGGTCAACCGGGTGTTAAAGAGTTGACGGAAGAAGCCCTGGAAAAAGGTATCTCCACTGCGGATATACTTGAAGCCATAAATGAAGGCATGCTATCAGTAGGTGAAAAATTTGAAAAAGGCGAATACTTTATACCTGATATGTTGGCTGCTTCAGAAGCCGTTGGAGCTGCCATGGAAGTTCTTGAACCTCAAATGATAAAGGAAAAGGAACAATCAAAGGGTAAAGTAATTATGGCTACCGTGGAAGGAGATATCCACGATATTGGCAAAAACCTGGTTACCATTATGCTTAAAGGAGCCGGCTACCAGGTGAAGGATTTGGGAACCAGTGTTAGTTCTGACCGCATAATAGAAGAGGTGGAAAAGGAAAAACCTCAAGTTGTTGGTTTCTCCGCTCTTCTGGATACTACTATGGCAGAAATGGGCAAAAACATAGAAGCTTTAAAAGAAAAGGGCCTTAGAGATGATGTTAAAGTCATAATTGGAGGAGCTCCAACCTCCGATCCCTTTGCTGAAAAAATTGGAGCCGATGGTTACGGTAAGGATGCCTTTGCTGCTGTTGAACTTGTTAAAAAACTTCTTGCCTAAAAATTTATATGTTCCTATTAAACAGCCTTTCAAAAGGCTGTTTTTTTGTGCCTGCTGGTATCCCTAATATATTAAAATGGATTCAAGTGTTTTATATCCTGGAACTAAGGTTATTAGGAAAAAGTAAAAGGATTTTAAGAATAATTATCGAACTAACTTATTTAAAATGGAGGTATTAAAGAAATGAAAAAACATAGAGTTTTATTTTTGCCTGATAACAAAGAGATAAAAATAGCTGAAGGAAAAACTTTGCTGGAGGCAGCCCGGAAACTGGGGATTGAAATTCAGTCCATTTGTGGAGGGATAGGAGCCTGCGGTAAGTGCCTCATTCAGGTTAGAGAAGGAGAATACTCCTCATACGACCTGAATTCCAGGCCGGAGCATCTTTCTACTATTCAAAGCATGGAAGAAGAACATATGTCACCAAAAGAAATTAAAACCAATTACCGGTTAGCATGTATGGCTGGTGTCTATGGAGATGTGGTTGTACATATACCTGAAAGCAGTCGCCTTTATAAGCATGTTATCCTGGAATCAGGAAGAGAGCGGGATATTATCGTGAACCCTTCCATCCAGTCCTTTTATGTAGAGCTTTCTCCCCCCAGTCTCCAGGATCAGAGGGGAGACCTGGAAAGATTGGCTCAAAAGCTGCAGGATATCCACAAATTAAATGACCTGGAAGAAGATTACCAGGTCTTGCCAAAACTGCCCTGCCGGGTAAGGAAGGATGGCTGGAAGGTTTCTGCTGTTATATGGGATGACAAAGAAATATGTGAACTCTATGGCGGTAAAAACCTTGACACCTATGGGATTGCCGTAGACCTGGGAACTACCACCATTGCGGCCTATCTCTGTGAGTTAAATACCGGTAACTGCCTTTCTGTAAAATCCACCCTGAACCCCCAGATAGATTACGGAGAAGATGTAATCACCCGCATTAATTACTGCATTAAAAACAGAAAAGGCACCAAACAACTTCATAAGGCTGCCATTAATGCTATTAATCAGTTAATTGAAGAACTTTGTGCAGAAACAAATATAAATAACAATAATATTCATGAAATGGTTGTAGCAGGAAACACCATTATGCACCACCTGTTTTTAAACATAAGCCCCGATCCTATAGGACATTCTCCCTTTCCTCCCGCCTTAAAAAAACCTTTAAACATTAAGGCCAGGGAGCTGGAACTTAAAATTAATCCCGGGGCCTATGTTTATCTCCCCCCCTTATTGTCGGGCTATATAGGAGCGGATAATATTGCTGTAATTATAGCAGAAGAACCTTATTTAAAAGAAGAAATGCATCTAATTATTGACCTGGGCACCAACGCCGAGGTTGTGGTAGGAAACAAAGAAAAGCTTCTTTGCACCTCCTCTCCTACGGGACCCGCCTTTGAAGGGGCCAATATATCCTTTGGCATGAGGGCAGCAGAGGGAGCCATAGAAAAAATTATTATAGATCCGGAAACCCTGGAACCCTCCCTTAGAATTATCGGAAGCGAAAAATGGTTCCCCGAAAGCAAAAAAATCCGCCCCAGGGGTTTAGCCGGTTCAGGAATCATAGACGGAGTGGCAGAACTTCGAAAGGCAGGCCTTATCGACTCCAGCGGAAGATTTAATTTTTCCAGGGAAAGTAAAAGGCTGTTTAAAGATGAAAAAGGCCACTCCCAATACGTCCTGGCCTGGGCCAAGGACACCAGCATAAAAAGGGATATTGTCATTAGTCAGCAAGATATCAGATCCGTTCAGCTGGCAAAAGCAGCTGTTTATGTAGGTGGGCGAATGCTTATGGAACAACTGGGGATTAAGGAAATAGACCGAATTATTCTGGCTGGAGCCTTTGGCAATTACATTGACAAGGAAAATGCTCTGGTTTTAGGCCTTTTCCCCGACTGTCCCCTGAATAGAATTGATTCTGTAGGCAATGCCTCGGGAGATGGAGCGCGTCTGGCACTGCTCAACAAAGATAAGCGAAAAGAAGCCGAAGAAATTGCCAGGGACATCCAGCACATAGAAAAATCTTCCGACCCCTATTTCCAGGAAGAATTTTTTCAGGCCCTGGCCATACCCCACGCTGAAGACCCCTTTCCTACGGTAGAAAAATTACTGCCAGAAAACAATCGAAAGGGAAAGTGAAGGGGTAAAACCCTTCCCTTTCCCTTTCAAAAACTTAATCCAGCTAATCATTTTTCCTGGAAGTAGGATCAGAAAACTCTAAAAATCTGGGCAGAAGGGAATTGAACTGGGAATGGGAGGAAAGATCCACATATTCTATTATATTGGAGATGGATTCAGCCCGTTTCAACTCCTTACGGGATAGAAGAACTAACTTTGCACCAGAACCGGCAGCATTTCCCACCACATTAATCTTATCTATCAAATCGGGTGGTAAAAGCCCTATAGTGCAAGCACTCTCAGGATTCAGGTAGCCTCCAAAGGTCCCTGCCAGGTATATTCCTTCCAGGTTTTCTGACTTTATTTTGTAGTTATCTAAAAGAATGTGGATACCCGTATAAAGGGCGGCTTTGGCCAGCTGCAACTCCCTTATATCTTTCTGGGTGATATAAATTGGCTTTCCATGAGAAGTTGAATCCTTGTCTACCACTAGAAAAGCATTGGTTTTCTTAATTTTTTTAATCCTTTGTTTTAAACTATCTTCGGTTAAATTATCTATTTCTTCAGCAGATAGAATTCTCCCACTCGGATTAACAATGCCCTTATTAAGTAATCCCGCCACAATATCTATTAAGCCGGAACCACATACTCCTTTAGGTTTAACATTTCCTACTACGGATAATTCAATATCCCCATCTTTGAATTTAACTCCCTCAATAGCCCCTTTGACCGCCCTCATGCCACAACTAATCTGGGGACCCTCAAAGGCAGGGCCGGCTGCCGCTGAACAGGCAGCCAGAACCTTTTCCCGGCTGCCCAGGATTATTTCTCCGTTTGTCCCAATGTCCAGAACCAGTTTAATTTTATCAGCTCGATCCAGTTCAGTATCCATTATAACTGAAATGGCATCAGCCCCGATAAAACCACAGGCAACAGGGATAAGAAAAACTATTCCCCCAGGGTTAATCTTAAGGCCCAGCTCCTTTCCCTTAAACTTTAATCCTTTATCTATTACCGGTGTGTTGGGATAATGGGCCAGACCTGAAGGATTGATACCTAAAAAAAAGTGATGCATAAAGGTGTTGCCGGTAATGGAAAGAATACATACATCCTCGGAAGAAACACCGGAATTTTCAACAGCTTTATCTATTAAATTATTTATTCCATCTATTATCATTTTATGAAGCTTTTCCAGGCTATTTTCCTCTTCCACATGGGTAACCCTTGAAATAATATCGCAACCATATTTAGTTTGGGGATTAAGCATCGAAACCACTTCCAGCTCCTGGCCCGAAACCAGGTCTATTAAATATCCGGCAAGGGTAGTGGTTCCAATATCAACCGCCATTCCCAGCATTTTCCCCCGGGTATCCCCTTTTTCTATATTCAAAATTTCTTTTCCATCTGTCAGAAGGGTAATTTTATCATCTGCCTCCTGTAATACCTGTTCCAGGCGGCGAAGGGAAGTAAGGTTTACCTCCAGCCTTTCCTTCAGGCCGGAAATTAAAAACTCGTAATGGGAGGGATAGTCCTTCAACTTAGATTTATCTATGTTTATACAACTTTTGTAAAGATGGGGATCCAGCTCTACCTCCCTGGAAGATCCTCTATAAAAAAACTTATGATCTGATTCACTTTCTTCTTCCATCACATCGATAACGCTGTCCTTATAAATCTTTGTTAAACAGGCCAGCCTGAAGCCCTCCTCTATTAAACCTTCTTCTATATTTGTTTTTTCCAGAAGGGTAGGAGGTTCTATTCCCTCTAAAATTTGCACAAAACACTTTTTGCACTTACCCTTCCCTCCACAGGGAAATTCAAAGCTTATCCCTGCTTTTTCTATAGCGTCTTTTATAGAAGTTCCGGAGTTTACCATTATTCTTTTTCCCAGGGGCTTAAAGGTGACACTAATATTAGTCATTGCCAGCTCCTTCCTTATTAGCAAAAGTATAATCCGGATCCAGGGGCATCTTTTTAAGGCGCACCGAATTTAAAACCACATTCAAAGAGCTAAAAGCCATAGCCGCCGCTCCAATGATAGGATGCAAGAGTCCAAAAAAGGCTACAGGTATAGCAATAGCGTTATAAAACCAGGCCCAAAAATAGTTTTGCCTTATTTTTTTAAAGGTTGCCCTGGAAAGCTTAATACTGGAAATCACCGAACTTAAATCTCCCCGCACCAGGGTGATATCCGCCGCTTCAATGGCCACATCCGTACCCGTTCCAATAGCAATCCCTACATTAGCCTGTTTCAGTGCCGGAGCATCATTTATGCCATCACCCACCATAGCCACCATTTCAAACTCCTCCTGCAGTTTCTTTATTTCCTCCACCTTTCCTTCAGGCAGCACTTCAGCCAATACCCTGCTTATCCCTACCTGCTCCCCTATAGCAGAAGCCGTTCTCCAGTTATCACCGGTAATCATTGCTGTTTTTAGACCCATTTTCTCAATTTCGGCCACGGCTAAACGGGCATCTTCTTTCAAGGTATCTGCCACGGCGATAATCCCCGCCAGCTTTTTGTCTACTGCCACTAAAACCGCTGTTTTGCCTTCTTTTTCCAGGCGCTCCAGTTCCTGATTCGTCTCAGCATACTCTACTCCTACTTCTTCCAAAAGACGACGATTCCCTACTAAAACTTTATTTTCTCCAAGGACCCCTTCCACTCCTTTTCCGGTAATAGAACGAAAATCCGTGGCTTCTATCATTTTTATTTTTTTCTCCCTGGCTTTTTCCACCAGAGCTGCTCCCAGGGGGTGCTCCGAAACAGCTTCAATACTGGCAGCCAATAACAATAGTTTTTCCTGGTCAAATCCCTTTGCCGGTAATATATCCGTTACCTGGGGGTGGCCCCGGGTAATGGTGCCCGTCTTATCAAAGGCAATCACCCTTACATCTTTCATAGTCTGTATAGCTTCACCGCTTCTTATCAAAACACCTTTTTCCGCTCCCAACCCGCTTCCAACCATCAAGGCAGTAGGAGTAGCCAGGCCCAGGGCACAGGGACAGGAAATAACCAGAACAGCCGTCGCTGCCAAAATGGCCAGGGTAAGAATTGGCGCCTGGGGAGTCGTCCAGGGAAGATTAGCCCATTCTACAATAGCCCGGTGAAAATCAGGAAAAACCAACCAGGAAGTAAAGGAACCAGCAGCAACCAGGAGGACAAAGGGGACAAAATAACTGGTTACTCTATCGGCAAATTCCTGTATGGGGACCTTTGACCCCTGGCATTCTTCCACCATTTTAATAACCTGGGAAAGGAAGGTGTCTTTACCTACCCGGGTAGCCTCCACTTTAAGGGCCCCCTGCTTGTTAAAGGTAGCACCTATCACCTCATCCCCCTCTCCCTTTTCTACGGGCAGTGATTCTCCCGTAGCCATAGATTCATCAACACTGCTGCTTCCTCCTACCACTCTTCCATCAGTAGGAATTTTCTCCCCCGGCCGCACCAGCATAATATGTCCCGGTTCCAGGTCTTCTACAGATATTTCCCTTTCCTCTCCATTAACCAAAATGCGAGCCTTTTTAGCTTCCAGGGCTAAGAGATTTTTTATGGCTTGGGAAGCTCTTCCCTTGGCTTTTGTTTCCAAAAAACGACCTACCAGGTGTAACGCCATTATAGAAGCAGCCATCTCAATAAAAGTAGTCAAAGGAAACCAGAAGCGTAAAAAACTTAACAGGTAGGGAAATAAAGAACCCAGGGTAACAAGGGTATCCATATTAGCGCTTAAATTTTTAAATGCCTTCCAGGTACCTTTATGGGTTTCCCAACCGGCAATAAAAATAGAAGGAAAAGCTAAAACAGCAGTAATAGTAAAGTAACCAGGAATGGGAAATATAAACATGTTTACCATCATAAGAATCATAATTAATCCGGCAAAAAAGGATGCCAACCACATACGACGGGCGGCCAGGTTTATCCTTTCTTCTTCCCTGTCTGCCTCTGACTTTTTGACTGCCGCATCCTTTTCTTCTATTTTTTCAGCCTGAAAGCCCGCCTGCTTTACCATATCTAGTAAATCATTAAGACCCACCTCTTTAACATTGTAACTAACCGTGGCCTTTTCAGCAGCAAAATTAACAGAAGCCTCCTCTACCCCGGTAGAAGCTTGAAGGCTTTTTTCCAGCCTGCGAGCACAGGAAGCACAAGTCATTCCTTCTATTTTTAAAACTGTCTTTCGGGGCTTTTCCCCTTCTTCCAGTACCTGCTCCCCCTGGAACCCAACCTCTGCAATTTTTTCCATCAGGTGCTGGTCCGAGACAATACCTTCCTCATATTCTACATAAGCTTTTTCCAGGGGAAAATTAACTGAAGCTTTATGAACTCCTTCTATTTCCTGTAAAGCTTTTTCTAAGCGGCGGGAACAAGCAGTACACGTCATACCCTGAATTTTAAAGCTGACCTTTTTCATCTTCTCACTCTCCTACCGACCTTTTTCATCTTAAAATATCTTTAAGCTGTTTCTGCCCGTTATCCAAGTTTTGCCAGGTCTTGCCCCCACTTAAAGGACTTAAAGTTAATCTCCAGAAGATCTCCAGAAAAGTATTTTCCCAGGGCTTTAAAAATGGCTTCAGAAGATACAAAATTAAACATCTCAAGGACTGCTCCCAGGGCCATGAGGGAAACCCCCCGGGGATATTTAAGTTCTTCCGTGGCCTTCTTAAAAGAAAACCCACGTTCCTTTACCCTTTTCCTGGGATTAACAGACAAAGATTTTTCAAATACTATTATCCCTTCTTTGAGCTTTACCCGGGGTTCGTAATTCAAATAACCCTGAGGGGAAAGGGCAATTAATACATCCGCCTCTTCTATGATAGGATATAAAATTTCCTCCGGGCTAATAATAACAGAGGCATAACTTTCTCCTCCCCTGGCCTGGGCACCAAAACTTTGATTTTGGGCGACATTTAAATCTTTATCAATAATAGCTGCTTCAGCCAAAATTTCTCCCGTAAGGTTGAGGCCCTGGCCACCGTACCCCACCAGGATAATTTCCCATCTTCTATTCACTGAAAACCTCATCCTTCCAATTGTTATTTTTTCCTTCTCTTTTTATAAGTGGTTAAAAAGTCCTCCCGGTTCCGTTGAACCAGCTTTCCCCTTTCAATGTAATTCTGCTTCTCCTCAAGGGATAGCTTTTCATATTTATCCCGGGGCAATGTCTTTTCTTTAAACCATTTCATCATTTCCGGTCCATCTCCAATATGGTTGTACCTACCATAATAAGTAGGGCAGGAGGACATAACCTCTACAAAGGAAAAACCTCGGGTTAACAAAGCTTCCTTGATAAAATTATTTAGCTGGGAAGTATGATAAACGGTAGTAGAGGCTACATAATTCGCTCCGGCCTCAGCCACCAGGGAGGCAGTATCCATGGCATACTCAGCTTTTCCCTTTCGGGAAGTACTGGTAATACTGGACAGGGGAGTAGTAGGGGAAAACTGCCCACCGGTCATGGCATAGTTAAAATTATTTATTTCTATAACGGTAATGTTAAGATTTCGCCGGGCGGCATGGAGCAAATGATTACCCCCTATGGCTCCACAGTCCCCATCTCCCAAAAAAGCTATTATTTTTAAATCAGGCTGGGTAACATTAATGCCTGTGCAGAAAGCAAGGGTCCTGCCGTGGGTGCCGTCAAAACTGTGAAATGATACATAATTTCCTGCCCGACCCGAACACCCGATTCCTGTGGCCAAAAGCAACTTATGTAGGGGAATATTAAGTTCTGCCAGGGCCAGGGCAACCCCTTTCAAGGCAATCCCATTCCCACAGCCGGGACACCAGAGGTGAGGTAATTGATCCCAATCTATATAGTCACCATATCTTACAGGTATATCCATTAATTCTACTGAACCTCCTTTATCTTTTCCAGTACTTCCCGGGGATAAATAACCTCTGAGTCAGCACGTAAAAGGGAATTTACCTCAACCCCTTCGGGAAGGATTCTTTCTACTTCCCGGGTAACCTGTCCCCTGTTCATTTCTACCACTATAACCTTTGAGGCGTGGGAAGATAATCTCCTTATGGCCCCTTCAGGAAAAGGCCACACCGTCTGCAATTGAATTAAACCTGAGGAAATCCCCTCCAACAAAGCCCTGCGCATGCCCTCCCGGGCTGCCCGGGCAGATATACCGAAGGAAATCAGTACTGTCTCAGCCTTTTCTTCTCCGTAATATCTGGGAGGAGGTAACTCTTCCTGGTAATCATATATTTTCCTTTCCAGTCGATCTATTAAGGAAGCGCAGACCCCAGGATCACTGCTAACATTTCCCTTTTCCGTATGAACCAGTCCAGTTACCTTTAGAATGTATTCACTGCCAAAGTAAGAAAGGAGAGGTATCCCCCTTTCATCAGGTTGATAAGGTTTATATTCTTCTGGAGGTCCCTGGGGTTCTTTTCTTTTCACGGTTTTTATTTCTGCAGGATCTGGAACCCTTATCCTTTCCTTTAAATGAGCAAGGGTAGCATCAGTAAGTACAATAACAGGAGAAGAAAACCTCTCTGCCAGGTTAAAAGCTTCCAGGGTCAGATCAAAACATTCCTGGACGGAAGCAGGGGTCAGGGCAATTATACTTTGATCTCCATGCCTGCCCCATCTTGCCTGCATTATATCTGATTGACCCGGCTTGGTAGCCACTCCCGTACTGAGGCCAAACCTTTGCCCGTTAATAATAACACAGGGCACTTCAGCCATAGAGGCAAACCCTATATTCTCCTGCATCAAGGAAAAACCCGGACCGCTTGTGGCGGTGAAAGCTTTTTTTCCTCCCAGGCTTGCTCCAATTACAGCAGCTATAGCAGCTATTTCATCCTCCATCTGGACATAAATACCCCCTGCTTTTGGCATTTCATGAGAGCAGAATTCAGCCAGTTCCGATACAGGGCTAATGGGATACCCGGCAAAAAACCTTGCTCCGGCTCTAATGCTCCCCAGGGCAACGGCTACATTTCCATCTAAAAACATTTTCTTCATGGGCTCACCTCCAGCTGGATGGCAAAATCAGGGCATCTAAAAAAGCAAAGATTACACCCGGTACATTTCCTGGGATTTGTTACCCTGGGTTCATTGCCGGGACCGGCGGTAAAAACCTTAGCAGGACAGTGGGATACGCATATACCACATTTTTTACATAATCTTTCCTCTATTATAAAAGGAAACTTTCCTTTTTTCTTTTCCAAAATATCACCTTCTAACTTAAACTCTTATTTAAAAACATCCAGGAGGGCCTCCACTACCTGGTAGGATGTTTCAACAGCTACAGCTCCCGCTTTTTTTAAAGCAGTGCTTTTAGATTCCGCCGTACCTTCTCCGGCAGATGCAATAGCTCCTGCATGTCCCATTTTTCTACCGGGAGGGGCAGTTTGTCCCGCCACATAAGCCACCAGGGGCTTATTAAAGTCAGTCCCTAGGTAATCAGCCGCCTCCTCCTCATCCCTTCCACCAATTTCTCCAATGATACACAGGGCCTGGGTTTCCGGATCCTGGTTAAATAGCTTCATTAAATCTATAAACCTCATACCTATAAGGGGATCACCACCCACTCCCACAACAGTGCTCTGACCAATGCCGGCATGGGAAAGCTCATAGGCTATTTGGTAAGTTAAAGTACCACTCCGGCTTATAATACCAACTTTCCCCCCTTTGAATATGTTTCCCGGCATTATACCTAAAAGGGTTTTTCCCGGAGCAATAAGGCCAGGACTGTTGGGACCAATAATTTTGGTGTCAGGATACCTGGCTTTTATTCGCTGAAAGGCAAACATGGTATCCAGGAGGGGAATACCTTCCGTTATACAAACTATCAGCTTTATCCCGGCTTCTGCAGCTTCATAAAGGGCATCCGGGGCAAACCTGGGGGGAACCATCACCAGGCTGGCCTCTGCTTTTTCATGCCGGACCCCCTCTTCCAAGGTATCATAAACAGGCACCCCGTGGACCTCCTGTCCCCCTTTACCCGGGGAACAGCCTGCTACTATATTAGTTCCATATTGCAACATAAGCCGGGTGTGATAACTGCCTTCTTTGCCGGTAATGCCCTGCACAGCAACCTTTGTTTCCCTGTCTACCAGGATGCCCATATAATTTAAGCCTCCTTCTTATATTCTATAGCCTTTATAACAGCTTCCTTCATACTTTTGCACACTTTAATCTCCACTCCACTGTCCTCCAGTATGCGCCATCCTTCCTCCTCGTTAGTTCCTCCCAGGCGGACTACAGGCATAAATTGCGGGGACAGGTTTTTTATGGCGGCAATAATACCCCGGGCTGCTTCGTCACAACGGGTTATGCCTCCAAATATATTAATAAAAAGGGAATTAACCCGGGGATTGGCCAGGACAATATCGATGGCAGCCTCCATCTTATCAGCCGATGCCCCACCCCCAATATCTAAAAAATTGGCAGGGGAGCCTCCTTCCCGACTTATACTGTCCAGGGTGCTCATAACCAGGCCGGCACCGTTTCCAATGACCCCAATATTACCCTTGAGTTTCACAAAACTAAGGCCTTCTTTTCGTGCTCGCCTTTCAAGGGGATCCTCTTCCTGGTAACTCTCCAGGGAGTTATGAAGCTCCTGGTGTCTATAAAAAGCATTATCATCCAGCTCAACTTTACTATCTCCACAGACCAGTCTCCCTTCAGAAGTAAGAAGGGCAGGATTAATTTCTGCCAGAAGAGCATCCTCTCCTATAAAAACTTCATATAACTTCATGGCCGCAGATACTATAGGAGTTAGGTGACTGGAAGGTATTCGAGCTTCCAGGGCTTCCCTTCGCACCTGGTAGGGGTGAATACCCCATAAAGGATTAACCTTTAGCCTTCTTACCCTTTCAGGTTCTTCCCGGGCTACCTTTTCAATATCAATTCCACCCTTACTGCTGATTATAAAAAGGGGAAGTCCCGATGATCTATCAAGGATAAAGGCCAGGTAATATTCTTCCTCAATATTAACCCTTTCTTCAATATAAACTTTATTAACCGTGTATCCCCTAATCTTCCTTCCCAGAATTTCTTTCGTCCACTGGAGAGCTTCCTGGGGGGTCGAAGCCTTTTTTATACCGCCCTCTTTACCCCGCCCTCCTGTATGGACCTGGGCTTTAACCATGACTTCTCCACCGAATTCCTCCGCCACCTTCTTCCCTTCCAGGGAATTATCTACAACTTTGCCCCGGGGAATTAAAAGGCCGTACCTGGAAAAAATAGATTTTCCTTCATGTTCAAGGGTCTTCATAAATTATCACCTTCCTCTAAAGTAACCCTTTCCTCCAGACTGTAAAATAATATATCTATAAAGGGAGGTAAAAAGTAAAGGTAGTCCCTTGAAAAGAGTTTACCTCAGCCTGAATACTTCCCCCATGAGTTTCCACAAAACCTTTGGCTATGGCCAGGCCCAGGCCGCTTCCTTCCTCCCTGGCATGCCTTTCCTGGGAAGAACGATAAAACCGTTCAAAAATAAAGGGCAAATCTTCTTCTTTTATGCCCGGACCTGTATCTGAGATGGAGATAAAAATTTTATCCTCCTTCAGCCCTCCAGATATTTCAATCCTACCACCTTCCGGTGTAAACTTCACTGCATTTCCTAATAGATTTATCAGCACCTGATTTATTCTATCTCCGTCAATCCACAAGTAAGAAACTTCCCCGGAAATTCTTTTCTTCAATTCTATTTTCCTGGCCTCCAGTTCTGGTTGGAAAATATGGATAACTCCATCAATAAGATCCGGGATATCCACCTTAGAATAGCTGAGGTTTAGCCTCCCTGCTTCGGCCAGGCTTAAATCCTGCAAATCTTTTACCAGACGGGAGATCCTAATTATTTCATCATGTAGGGAAGATATTACCTCCATATCCGGCCGTATAACCCCGGCCTGCAGAGATTCAATATTACCCCTTAAAATTGACAAAGGGGTTCTCAATTCATGGGCCACGTCTGCCGTCAGGTTTTTCCTGAGTTCTTCCTGTTTTTCAATTGTTTCAGCCATGTGGTTAAAAGCTTCTCCCAGCTGGCCAATTTCATCCTTACTATCCGTACTTGCCCTGGCATTATGCTTGCCTCCTGTAAATTCCTTTAAAACTCCCGTCAGGTTGTTAAGGGGATAAGAAATCCGCCGGGCAAAAAGAAAACTTAAGGCCAGAGCAGCCAGCAAAGCCACAGCTCCTCCAAAAAGAACAGACCGGGTAACGGAGCGGGAAAACTCTTCTTCTAACAAGGTGGTTACTCCAGGAGAGGTAAAAAAAAAAAAAAAAATAAT
>SKLX01000006.1 GCA_007121375.1 Bacillota bacterium
AATTTGATTAAGGTGCCGGCCCATGAATTGTTTTCTCCCCAGGAAGACCCGGGTAAGGGAGGATGGGTAACGGGAACAATAAAAGAAGTTGAAAATATTGAGGGCCAGGCCTTTCCCCTAACGGCCCGGGTAGAGTTTTCCACGAAAGAAAGGATACGCCAAAAAAGATTTACCCTGGCCTTTATAGATGAGGAAGAGTTTGACTGCTGCGCGGGGATAGAAGCAACCGCCTTTATGAAGCGTTTCGCAGAGGAAAATTTCGGCCGCAGGGTTATGGTTGGTTTTGCCCAGGTGGGTCAGGAAATATGCGGGGTTTACCTGGCCCTGTGGCAGGACCCATACCAGGGGAAGTAAAAGGAGGAAGGCAAAATGGTTTATCTAATTATTATAATTCTGATTGTGGGGGCTGTTGCTTATTATCTTAATACTAAAGGGGCCATTACCCCCCGGAGAAAGGAATCTAAACTGCGGGAAAGATGCAGAGTTCTTTTAAAAATGCCCCCCCAGGAAGCAGACCAGGTTATTGACCGGTTGGTGGAGCGGGAAAAGAACAGAAATCCAGGAAAGACGGAGGAATGGTACCTGGACAAGGTACTTTACGATTTAGAGAAGGATTACAGGTAAAAACTACTTATTTTTCTTTTAATACCTGTGAAGTTCTCAGAATATCCTGTACCCGCCCTGAGTCGACTTTACGGACCAGGGATTTTTTATTACAATAATAGTCAGTATAGTGACAATTAGCATACTGACTATAGGGGAGAGGAGGTAAGTGGGTGTTTGATATAGAAAATAGCCCAGGATTTTTACTGGCTAAATGCCACAAGAAGGCTTTTCAAAGGTTTAAAGAAAAGCTGGAACCCTATAATTTAACCCCTCCTCAAATGGCAGCCCTTTCTTTCCTCTGGAAAAAGGATGGTATCAGCCAGGTGCAGCTGGGAGACTTGATGGGGGCGGACAGGACCACCGTGAGCGGGATTATCGACCGCCTGGAAAAGAGGGGATTGGTGGTAAGGAAGGGTTCTCCCTCAGACCGTCGTTCTTTTACCCTTTATATCACCGAGAAGGGTAAGAGCCTCCAGGAGGAACTTTCTGTCCTGGCCCGGGAACACAACAACTACCTGAAAAAATGTTTGCCGGAGGGGGAAGGAGAAGAGCTGGTAAGGTTATTGAAAAAATTAAAGGAAACCCTGTAGGAAAAAGTTATTAAGCCCCGAAGGAGTGATAATAATGACCAAAAAGGAAAAGCTGGAAAGGTTAGAGTAAAACCTGGGCAAAATAGCCTCTACTAACCCGGAAGTCATGACAAACTTCAAAAATCTAAAGGAATCGGTTATGAAGGAAGGGGATCTTACCTCCCGGGAAAAAACTCTGGTGGCCCTGGGAATCGTTATAAGCAAACAGTGCGGAGACTGCATTTTAAGCTGGGTCGGTACGGCTATTGAAGAAGGTATAACCTTTGAAGAACTGGTGGAGGTCTGCGGGGTTGCCATATTGCTTAACGGTGGCCCGGGAGCGGCTTATTCCTGCCAGGCTGTGGAAACCTATCAGGAACTGAAGGAGGAGGATTAACCGATGAAATGTGAAAAGTGCGGACTGGAAATAATAAAAGAAGATTCTTATGAACATCTGGGTAAAACCCTTTGTGAAGACTGTTACATTGAGGTGCAGCATGTTCCCCGCCCCTGTGACCCGGGAGCTGTTTATTCCGCCCGAAAAACAAGGGAAATGCTGGGGCAAAAGGGTTCTGAAGGGCTGACCCCCCGTCAAAAGGAAATCTATAATTTCTTAAAAGAAAAGGGAAAGGCAACCCACCAGGAAGTAATCCAGGCCCTGGATATTCCTCCCCAGGAGCTGCAGAAGGAATTTGCCATACTGCGCCACTGTGAACTGGTCAAGGGTTCCAAAGAGGGCAATACCATTTATCTTACAGTTATGGATTAGAATAAAGGGACATAGTATTTTAAGGCATAGTATTATATTTTATGCTCCGGGGCAGCTGCCCTGGGCACACTTGTCCCCGGTAAGGTTTAATTATGTAACAAAATATGTTATAATTACTTTTACTTTTCCTCTTGTTCTTTCCCCGGAATGCGGAAAGATAAAATAAAGAGAGGATATATCAATTGAGGTGGCTTATGGTGCTTAAGATGTTGTGCCCTGATGTTTATCTTGAGTCTATCTATGATTTAGACCTGGATAAGCTAAAAAAGAAAGGCATAAAAGGCATAATAACTGATTTGGATAATACCCTTATTTCCTGGGGGGAGGATACCATCTATCCCTCCCTGAGTGAATGGTTTGAAAAACTAAAGGAGGAAGGGTTTAAGGTCTGTATTGTTTCCAACAATTCCCCCGACAGGGTTAGTATCTTTGCTGAGAAGTTTAACATTCCTGCCGTTTCTGGGGCAACTAAACCCAGGAGAAGGCCTTTTCGAAGGGCTTTGGAAAAACTGGGAATCAGGCCCGAGGAGGCGGCGGTGCTGGGAGACCAGGTATTCACCGATGTTTTAGGAGGAAACCGCCTGGGTTTGTTTACTATCCTGGTGATACCCGTCAGCCCCAGGGAGTTTATTGGAACCCGGGTGGTCAGACAAATAGAAAGGTATGTCTTAAAGGCTTTGAAGAAGCGGGGAATGCTTCCCGGTTGATAATAGGGAATTAAAATAAATAATTAAAGATATATACACTATTTTTTAGATATTTTCGCAGTAAACTCCCGGAAAAGGGAGTTTATTGTTTTATTGAAGGGAATATTATGCTATGATAATTAAAAAGGAGAATTAGTGAATATATGGTAGCGAGAAGGAGGAAGTAAATTGGATTATGTAAGCGGTTATACCAGGGTTTTTGGCTTGATAGGAGACCCGGTAGAGCATTCCCTTTCACCACGAATGCACAATGGTGCTTTTAGAGAATTAAATCTAAATTGCATTTATGTAGCATTCAGGGTAAAGGAGGGGGAATTACCCGGGGCAGTAGAAGGGATAAGGTCTTTACATATTGGTGGGGTTAATGTTACAGCACCTCATAAGGAAGAAATACTGCCTTATTTAGATGAGGTTTCAGAAAATGTCCGGGTCATAGGTGCAGTAAATACTATTAAAAATGATGAGGGCAGGCTGGTGGGTTACAATACTGATGGCTCGGGTTTTGTTCAGTATCTTAAAGAGGACCTGGGAATAAGTCTGGAGGGGAAAAATGTAATCCTTGTTGGTATAGGAGGGGCAGCCAAGTCCATAGCTTTATTTATATCTCGGGAAAAACCAGAAAAAATAGTTATCGCTAACCGTACCCCCGAAAAGGCAGAGGAGTTTTGCCAGGTTCTAAAAAGGGAATCAGAAATAGCAGCGGTGGCCTTACCCCTGGAAAATGAGATTCTTGACTCCTTTATTAATAACAGTGATCTGGTAGTGTATACCCTTCCCATGGATTTTGTTTCTGATGGGAACTGGCCCTTTAATCCCTCCGCCTTTTCAGAAAATACCATCCTGGTTGATCTTCGTTACTATCCCCGGGAAACTGCCATAATGCAGGTAGCCAGAGAAAGGGGATTAAAGGCTTACAATGGCGGAGGAATGCTATTATACCAGGGGTTAAAAGCTTTTAAAATTTTTACTGGAGAAGATCCTCCCCTGGAAGCCATGAGAAAAGCTTTTCAAGACTAGTATTAACAGTTTCTACCCCACCCGGAGCATACAATAAAAGGCCTGGTCAAAAGGGCCGGGCCTTTAAAATAAATGAATTATTTTTTTGAAAACCTGCTTTGTTAGCAGGGATTTTTTAATGCTTTTTTTTTTTTTTTTTTAAAAAACGAAAAGGGGTGAATTTGAATTGGCAAATAAAAGGCCTATAAAGGATAATGATAACCATTTTGAAAGGATTAGTGATCTTTTAAAGCTTACAGTGGAAAAGAGGGGTTCGGATTTACATCTTCTGGTGGGATTACCTCCCCTAATAAGGGTTAATGGAGAATTAGAAATCCAGGACTATCCCTCCTTAGAGCCCGGGGATATAGAAAAGCTTCTTTATCCCCTTCTGGAAGACTTTCAAAGGGAACGCCTGGAAAAGGACCTGGAGCTGGATTTTTCTATTACTATTGACAAGAGGGGCCATTTTCGTGGAAATGTTATGCGCCAGCGGGGGACCCTTTCCGTGGTGTTTAGGGCAGTTCCCTTTGAAATTCCCTATATTGATGACCTGGGACTGCCGCAAGAAATAAAAAAGCTTTGTTATTTACCCCGGGGCCTGGTGCTGGTTACGGGACCCACAGGAAGTGGAAAGTCTACCACTCTTGCTTCCATGATAGATCATATAAATGATAACCGTCATGTAAATGTGGTAACCGTTGAAGACCCTCTGGAGTTTTTGCACATCCATAAAAAGGCTACGGTAAGACAGCGGGAAATAGGAAGGGACACCCATTCCTATAATGCTGCCCTTCGCCATGTGCTCAGGGCGGACCCGGATGTCATCTTAATCGGAGAGATGAGGGACCTGGAAAGTATTTCTATTGCCCTGACAGCTGCAGAGACAGGACACCTGGTGCTATCTACTCTCCATACCCAGACGGCTCCCTTAACCATAAGCAGAGTGGTAAATGCTTTTCAGGCTGACAGGAGGGACCAGGTCCGCCAGCAGCTGGCTAATTCCTTAAAAGGGGTAATATCCCAGCAGCTTTTACCCCGGGGTGATCATCAAGGCCGCAGGATAGCCACAGAATTTATGGTGAATACCCTGGCTGTCCGCAGTTTAATCCGGGAGGGGAAGGAACACCAGATTTACAGCGTCATACAAACAGGTCATTCTTCAGGAATGCAGACCATGGATCAGAGCCTGGCCAAACTATATAAAGAAGGAGCCATTACTCGGGAAAAAGCCCTGGAGTATTGTGTGGAGGAAAAAGAACTGGAGCGTTTACTGGGTTCTCCAGGGACAGGAATTGCCTGTGAAATACATTGGAAGGAATAAAGCAGGATGGAGGGAGATTAGACAAAAAATTACAACTTAAATCTTTAATATGAAAAATTTAATAAAA
>SKLX01000024.1 GCA_007121375.1 Bacillota bacterium
AAGTTACCTGGCAAACAGGTTTAAAGAATATTTTAAAAATAATGATTTTGTTAACATCGAAGGTTTTATTTTTTTCCGCTTGAAAAAAATGTTATCCCATTTAAGGTACAACGTGGAGTCTACCATTGATGAATACCTGGAAGAGCAGGAATACCAGGAGCTTGTCCGGCTTTTAAAACATTTTGTTTCCCTGGGAGACACTGAAATAAAAACAGAAGAAATTCACCTTACTTTGGACCAGGAAGGTGAATTTGTCTTAAGAGATAAAGGTTTTAATCCTTTAGCGATGGATATTAACGAAGGAATCTCCTTGAGTCCCTATAATTCTAATCTTCAAAAGGCAGATTTGATTGTTACTGCCCTGGTTAATTATTCTCCCCAAAAGATTATTATTCACCGAAGATTATTTGAAATTTATCCTAAAGCCGTGGAGGTGGTTTTAAATGTTTTTGGGGATAGGGTCCTTCTCTGCAAGAAATGCCATCTCTGCCGAAAACAGCAGGTTAGCCAGGATATTATAGATTGATAAAAGGGCTGCGAGTCCTCTTTTTAACTCTTACTTAAGATAAAGGGTAAATTATGCTAAAATATACTTAAAGAGTTGAAAGGGGATTCGTAATGTACCTTTTTATTTTGCTGCCATTAGTAGGGGCCTTAATTGGATGGATTACCAACGTTATAGCCCTTCGCCTGCTCTTTCGTCCCAGGCTGCCCCTGGTTATCCCCTTTACCAATTTCAAGATACAGGGATTAATTCCCCGCCGGAAAAGAGAACTTTCCCGGTCTGTAGGGAAAATTATAGAAAGTGAGCTTTTATCCAGTAAAGATATTATGGGCCAGGTTAATTATGAAGCCATGGAGAAGGAAGTTATGACCGCCACTGAAAGAATTATCGAAAAGTGGGCCCAAAAGAAACTTCCTGCCAGAATTCCTAACCGGGTAAAAATAGTGATAGAGGATTATATAATGGACCTGGTAAAAAAAGAAATTGCCCTCCATTTAAAAAAAGTTATGGGGGATTTGGTGGGCAGCGCCTGGGATGAAGTAAACGTAAGCGAAATTGTTGAAGAGAAGTTGAACAAATTGTCCCTGGATAGGGTAGAGGGCATGGTAATAACAGTGGCTTCCCGGGAGTTAAAGCATATTGAACTTTTAGGAGCCCTGCTGGGGTTTTTGGTAGGGATGGTACAGGCTTTACTGGTCTATTTTTGGGGATAACCCCTATTTTTCTAGACAACCTTGACACCCGGAGCTATTAGAATTATAATTTGTTAAAGAATTAAAAGAAAAAGGCTGTGACGGGAAAAGTATGCTTATTTACTTCTCTCCAGAGAAGGGGGTCTTAAAGCTGGAAACCCCGGGAAGAATTAAGCGGAAAACCCTCCCCGAGCCCTGCAGGTGAAAGCTTTCGGGTTAATAACCGGCAGCGTTATCCCCGTTAAAGGAAACCAAGATAATCCGATAGTAATCGGGTTAATTAGGGTGGAACCGCGGGAAATAACATTCCGTCCCTTCAGGGGCGGGATTTTTTAGTTTTATAAATCTATTAAGAGGAGGAAAGGTCATGGGAAGCATCAAAGTTACCCTGAAAGATGGGGTAGAGAAGGAGTATCCAGAAGGGATAACTCCCCAGGAAATACTGGAGGATATAGGGGGGAGATTAAAAAAGGAAGCCCTGGCTGCCAGAATCAACGGTAAGGTGATAGACCTTAAGGCCCCTCTAAAAGAAAATGTGCAGCTGTCCTTTGTGGACTTTAAAGATCCTGAAGGAGAAAAAATTTACAGGCACAGTACCAGCCATGTTTTGGCCCAGGCAGTCCAGAGGCTGGACCGGGAAGCCAAGCTGGGTATTGGTCCTGCAATTACCGACGGTTTTTACTATGACTTTGATTTAAGTGAATCCTTTTCTCCCGAGGACCTGGAAAAAGTGGAAGAGGAAATGAACAAAATAATTAAAGAGGATTTACCTGTCCAGAGGAAGGAGCTAAGCCGGGAAGAAGCCCTGGATTTATTTAAGAAAAGAGGTGAAGACTACAAGGTTGAGCTTATTGAAGAATTACCTCCGGGAGAGACCATAAGCTGTTATGAACAGGGGGAATTTGTAGACCTTTGCGCTGGCCCCCATGTTCCCTCTACGGGGAAGATTAAATCTATCAAACTCCTGAACCTGGCGGGGGCTTACTGGCGGGGGGAGGAAAGAAATCCCATGCTTCAAAGGATATATGGCACCTCCTTCCCCAAAAAATCCCACCTGGAGGAGTACCTGCAGCGGCTGGAGGAGGCTAAAAAGAGGGACCATCGGAAGCTGGGCCGGGAGCTGGATTTATTCAGTCTCCACGAAGAGGCCCCAGGTTTTCCCTTTTTTCACCCCCCGGGGATGACCATCATAGAAGAACTCCTTGGCTTTTGGAGAGAACACCATGAAAAGGCGGGCTACCAGGAAATCCAGACTCCCATTATTCTGAACAGGAAGCTGTGGGAACAGTCGGGCCACTGGGACCATTACAAGGAGAATATGTATTTTACCAGCATTGATGAAAGTGACTATGCCATCAAACCCATGAACTGCCCGGGAGTTATGCTGGTTTACAATACTAAAATGCACAGTTACCGGGATCTACCCCTGCGTATAGCAGAACTGGGGCTGGTCCACCGTCACGAACTCTCCGGAACCCTCCACGGGTTAATGAGGGTCAGGTGTTTTACCCAGGACGATGCCCATATCTTCATGCTTCCCTCCCAGGTTAAAGGGGAGATTAAGAATATTTTGGACCTGGTAGACTATTTCTATAAAGTATTCGGGTTCCAGTACCGTGTGGAGCTCAGTACCCGTCCTGAAAAGGCCATGGGTTCTGAAGAAATGTGGAATATGGCTACCAGTGCCCTCCGGGAAGTCCTGGAGGAAAATAGCATAGAATACAAGGTCAACGAAGGAGAAGGGGCCTTTTACGGCCCTAAAATTGACTTTATATTGCAGGACTGTCTGAAACGGGAGTGGCAGTGCGGAACCATCCAGTTGGATTTCCAGATGCCTGAAAAGTTTGATCTCTTTTACATTGGGGAGGATGGTCAAAAGCACCGGCCTGTAATGATTCATCGGGTAGTTTACGGGGCTATAGAGAGGTTTTTTGCTCTCCTCATAGAACACTATGCCGGGGCCTTTCCCCTCTGGTTGGCCCCCGTGCAGGCAGTGTTTTTGCCCATTGCAGACCGACATTTATCCTATGCTCGGGAAAAGGCCGAACTTTTGAAGGAAGAGGGCTTGCGGGTGGAGATTGATGATCGAAACGAAAAGGTAGGATACAAAATCAGGGAAGCCCAGGTTAAAAAGATACCCTACATGCTGGTAGTAGGGGATAAAGAAATGGAATCTGACCAGGTAGCTGTAAGAAAGAGGGAAGAAGGAGACCTGGGTCCTCAAGGTCTGGAAGAATTCCTGGAGCAGGCGAAAAAAGAAAGAAAACCAGATATTAACTTGCCTTAACTTTAAGCCTGGAAAGATTGACTGTATCCCATATTTGTGTTATATTTAAATGTAGTTTTTTAACAGAAGGATTAATTTAATAATCAAAGCAGAAGCCACTGCTTCTCACCCAGAAACGCCGCGGGGCTGTTCCTGGGTTCTTACAGGATGCGCAGGTGGTTTTTATGCCTGCCTTTTTTATTTTAACTAATGGCGGTAATAATTCACATGGTGTAAAAAGCATGGAGGTGAATAAGATTAGCAAAGACATGTTGGTGAATGAAAAAATCCGGGCTAAAGAAGTAAGGGTTATAGATCCTGAAGGGGAACAGCTGGGTATATTACCCTTGAAGGATGCTTTAAACCTTGCCAGGGAAAAGAACCTGGATTTGGTTACTGTGGCGCCCAACGCAAAACCGCCTGTTTGCAGGATTATGGACTACGGTAAATACAAGTATGAGCAAAGCAAGAGGGAAAAGGAAGCCCGCAAAAAACAAAACATTATTACCGTTAAAGAGGTAAAAGTAAGGCCTAATATTGATGATCATGACCTTGATGTTAAGGTAAAGAATGCCCAACGGTTTTTATCCAGCGGAGATAAAGTTAAGGTAACTATTATGTTCAGGGGAAGGGAAATAACCCACCCGGAACTGGGAAAAGAAATCTGTGATAGAATTGCCGAAGCCCTTTCCGACTACGGTGTAGTAGAAAAAAAGGCAAAGGTTGAAGGTAAGAACATGATAATGATTATGGCACCTAAGCAGAATAAGGGGGGACAATAATGCCTAAGATGAAAACCCACAGGGGGGCTGCCAAGCGCTTCAAGAAGACGGGGAAGGGTAAAATTCGGAGATATAAAGCATATGGAAGCCATTTGCTGGAAAAGAAATCTCCTAAAAGAAAAAGAAAGCTGCGAAAAGCTACCTTGGTGAGTTCAGCAGATATGAAGAGGGTAAGTAAGCTCTTACCTAAATAAACAAATGCAGGGGGTGATTATACATGGCAAGGGTTAAAAGAGGAGCTACCGTTAAACGGAGACATAAAAAGATTCTTAAACTGGCTAAAGGATACCGGGGGTCAACCAGTAAGGTTTTTAAGCTGGCCAACCAGCAGGTAATGAGGTCCCTGGCTTTTGCTTATAGAGACCGAAGGCAGAAAAAGAGGGATTTCAGGAAGTTATGGATTACCAGGATTAATGCGGCAGCCCGCCAGAACGGGATGTCTTACAGCAAGCTGATGAACGGCCTCAAGAAGGCTGGAGTGGAAATAAACAGAAAAATGTTGGCGGACCTGGCAGTTAATGATTCCAAGGCTTTTAGCCAGCTGGTACAGATGGCCCGGGAACAATTTAATAGCTAACCTAAAAAGGCCTGATGTAGTTATTATTTATCCCGGAGGGGAGAATGTAATTCAGGCCTTTTTTTATTATGAGCTGAGGATGTTTTAATTTTGGCAGAAGAAAACAGAAAACTAAAAGGTCTTGAAAACTTGTAAAGAGAGGGCTTATTGTGGTAGTAACCAGTTCTC
>SKLX01000031.1 GCA_007121375.1 Bacillota bacterium
GAAGTAAGAGCCAGAGGAGCGCACCATTCCTTTTTCCACCGGGCAAATAGGGGCATCATATAGGCAAAAACCAGTAATACTATCACTACTAATACAGGAGAATGGTCTTGGAGTAAAGCGATTATTTGATTTATATGGCTCATGGTTCATTACTCCTTATCCTCATAATTTCTTCGGCATCTAAAGTGCCGTAACTTTCATATAGTTTTACTATTAAAGATAAAGCAAAAGCGGTTACACTTACTGCCACTACTATTCCTGTGAGAATTAGCACTGTAGGAAGGGGATTTATGTAAGCCTGCTCAACTCCTGGTTCAATAATAGGGGCTACAGCACCATCTACATATCCTATGGAAACAAAGAAAAGAAATATTGCTGTATCCATAATGTTCATGCCAATAACTTTTTTTATTAGATTGGAATGGGTTAGTAAAGTATGAAAACCAATGATAAAAAGGATCATGGCTACTAAAAAGTATTTGTTTTCAAACAATCTCAGAGCTACCTCAATCATGGGCTTCACCCTCTGTCTCTATAAGGTTATAAAACAGGGTAATTACAGTACTTGCAACCTTGAATGCAAGAGCTACTGTAATAAAAATGATAAATCCTGCACTAAAGAATTCTCCTGGAACACCGGGATAAAAACCGGCCTTCAGGTTAGTTAAAAAGTTGGTTCCGGCCAGTATTCCATAAAAACCTAACATGGCAAATATAAGGATCCCACCACACTCCAAAACTGTAGAAGCATCATGGGAAAGCTTTTTAGCCCCCCTTTCCAGGTTAAAAGACAGGGCAAAAAGAATCATGCTGGAACCTAAAACTGCTCCCCCGGAAAAACTACCTCCCGGGGTTAAATGTCCATGTAAAATAATATATAACCCGTATACCTGGATAAAGGGCACGAGGGTTCTGCTTATAGTTCGAACAATTAAATCTTCCAACTTTTCATCACCTCATCTCTTCCACTAGTGAGAATGGGCCTTAAGGGCTGATAAAGCAGCAGCTATAGCTACAAAGAGCACTGTTGCCTCTCCCAGGGTATCAAATGCCCGGTAATCTACAAGTATACCCCCTATAATATTCATTACACCCGTCTCTTCCGTCCCTTTTTCAATAAATCTTTCCGGCACTTCATTGTTGGTTGGATTTTCCGGGTGACCATAAAGAGGCATTTCAGCCACCGTAGCTACCAGGGTAAAACCAATTAAGGCCAAAAAAAACAAAATTATAACAAGCCTCATTATTCTTCCCTCCTAGTCTTACTGATTGTAGCAATAAGGAGTAAAGTCGTTACCCCGGCTCCAATAGCCGCTTCTGTAATAGCAATATCAGGAGCCTCCAGCTGCAGCCAAATAACAGCCATAATTAAGCTATAAGCTGCATATATTATGATTGCACTCAACAGGTCCCTGGTCCTGGCTACGGCTACGGCACAAACTATTAAAAAGCTCAGCAATAATGTATCCAATACTATACTCATGAGGAGACACCCTCCTCTTTACATTTGTCGATATAGGCACACTCTGTTGCCGTTGGAATGCCTACAGAACGAGCTGCCTTAGCAATAATATGGGCTGCGGTTGGGTTGGTAAACCATATAAAAAGAATCATCAAAGCAAGCTTAACACTGGCCATCGTAAATCCTTGATTAAGAATAACAGCTAACAGAACCAGTCCTGCACCTAAAGTATCACATTTAGTGGTAGCATGAAGACGGGTATAAACATCAGGTAATCGAAGCAACCCAATAACTCCAACCCCGAAAAAAAACAAACCTAGAAGAAAAATAACTATGGTTATGATATCCAGCATATTAATCCTCCTATTCCAGGACACCCTTTTGCAGATATTTGGCTACGCCAACTGTTGCCAAAAAAGCAATTAGTGCATAAACCAGGGCTATATCTAAAAAATAATCCTTATGAAAAACGTACGAAACTAAAACCATAATAGCAACTGTTTTTGTGCCTATTACGTTAATAGAAATCACTCGATCAGCCACGGAGGGTCCTACATAAGCCCGGTAAAGGCATAAAAAAGTCGTAACAACTAAAAAAATACAGCCTCCCGTTAAAACCGTATCAACCATTTGTTATCCCTCCTCCATTTCCATGAGCTTGAGGGCCATATGCCAGTCTATAACCCCTTCTGCATGTTTCCGGGTCAGACCATGGACCAGGTACACGTCATCCTCCAGTTCCACCGTTAAAGTGCCGGGGGTTAAAGTTATAGAATTGGCAAAAACCACTTTAGTTAAATCATATTTTAAATTTGTCTTAAATTCGATAAATGTGGGAGATATTGGCATTTTTGGACTTAATACTATTTTCGCTACATCAATATTTGCTTCAATCATAGAAATTATAAGACTAGCTATATACTTTATTAGTCTGAAAAAATTTAACAGGGTGACTCTAGGACGTTCTTCCCCAAAAATCATAATATCTCTGCAAAAGGCAACCACCAGTATGCAAACAACCAGGCCACCTATCACCGACTGGTAATGAAAGGTCCAGGTTATCAACAACCAAAAAACAAACAAAGCAAGGGTAGATCCTATATATGTCTTAAAATGTCCTCCATTCATCTTTGTAAACCCCTTTACCCATCAAGTATACTGATTACTTTTCCTTCCTGATATAGTGTCCGCTTTTTCCACCCGTCTTTTCCATTAAGTAAATCTCCGTAATTTCCATATCCTTATCCACTGCTTTACACATATCATAGACTGTCAGGGCTGCCACAGAAACTGCTGTAAGGGCTTCCATTTCCGCCCCGGTTTTTCCCGTGGTCTTGACCCTGCTTTTGATATGGATTACTCCTTCTTCCTCTAGTTTGAAACTCAGGTCAATGCCTGTAAGAAATAAAGGGTGACACATGGGAATAAGCCAGCCGGTCTTCTTGGCAGCCATAATCCCTGCTGTTTGGGCAACCCCTAACACGTCCCCCTTTTTTAATCCTTCCTCTTTGATTAATTTTAAGGTTTGAGGACTCATTAATACCTTGCCATAGGCCCAGGCTTCCCTTAGAGTGTCCTCTTTATCGGTAACATCAACCATCCGGGCCCGTCCTTCTTTGTTTAAATGGGTAAATTTCTCAGCAGACACCATAATCACTCCATATGCAAAACATTTTAATTAATGTCAAGCCCTCTCCTCCAGGTGGACATAAAAAACCTTATGGTGCAGGGACATCTTTTCCCTACACCATAAGTTTTGTTGTTGTTTACTTTTATGACGGACCGAAAATAATGGGCCTGGGACATTTCTCTACACATTTAGCGCAAGAAGTACATTTTTCCGGGTCAATGGTGGCCAGCTTGCCTTTTTCCATGGTCACAGCCTCATCTTCACAGACCTTGGCACAGGCCCCACAACCGATACATCCAACCTGACAAAAAGCCTTGGTTTGCTTACCTTTATCCCTGGAATTACAAAGGACGGCGTAAGCTTCAGGGTTGTAGGTTACAAGGCTAATGACACTCCGGGGGCATAACTCTACACACTTGTTACAAGCCTTACACAGTTCCGGGTCTACCACAGGCTTATCCTTTTCCATGGTAATGGCATCGAAAGGACACACCTGGGCACAGGTGCCCAGTCCCAAGCAACCATACTGGCAGTCTTTAAAACCGCCGAAGAACTCAGATGCTGCAGTACAGTTGGGCACTCCATCATAAACAAAGCTGTCCTTAGCGGTATCGCCAAAGCCTACACATTTCACCTGGGCTATATAGGATACCCCTTCTTCCGGCTTGGGCATACCCATAATATCAGCAATATCACCGGCCACATCAGCCCCCCCAGGTATACAGGCAGCCACATCGGCTTCTCCCTTAACCACCATCTCCGCAAAGGTAGAACAACCGGCCAGGCCGCAGGCACCGCAGTTGGCTCCAGGTACAACATCTTTAATAGCTTCTACCTTGGGGTCTTCTTCCACAGCAAACTTAATGGAGGCAAAAGCAAGGGCAGCGCCGAAAACAATACCCAGTAAAGCCAAACTAATAATTGATTCAATCATTTATAATTCACCTCCCCAGTTTTGTAAACAAAATTATGTTTTATCCAGGTAGAAGAACTAGATCATCCCCTGGAATCCCTGAAAAGCTACTGAAACAATACCGGCTACAATCATGGCCACCGCAGCACCATGGTAAAGCTTGTGAGTGTCTTCCAGTTCCAACCGTTCCCGGATTCCCGCCAGGATAATAAGGGCTATAGCGAAACCAACAGCAGCACCAATAGAATGAACAATAGACTCAAGAATGTTGTATCCTTCATCAATATTCAAGATGGCCATCCCCAAAATGGCACAGTTGGTAGTAATCAAGGGTAAGAATATACCCAGCCCTTCATAAAGTGTAGGAGCAACTTTTCTCATAACCGTTTCCACAAACTGAACCAGGGATGAAATAACCAGGATAAAGGCCACAGTTCTTAGATATCCCAGATCCAGGGGAAATAATATATACTCCTGAATCAGCCAGGTAATAATAGCTGCCATAACCATAACAAAGGTCACCGCAGCACTCATTCCTACAGAAGTTTCAACTTTTTTAGAAACTCCCAGGAAAGGGCAGATACCTAAAAAGCGGGTCAATACAAAATTGTTAATGAAAATAGCTCCAAAAAGGATCGCTAAAAGTTCCATCTTTTTATCCCTCCCATTCTAATAATTTTATCAGTCAAGTTTTAATTTCTTAGAAATGTAGTTCATTCCTGCCAGCATGAAGCCTAAACCAATAAAGGCTCCCGGAGGGGTAGCAAAAACACCAAAGGGCTCAAAGGCCTCAGGTGTAATAACCACACCAAAAATGGTGCCCGCTCCCAGGATTTCACGGATGGCTCCCAGAATGGTCAGGGCCAGAGCGAATCCCGCTCCCATACCTAAAGCATCGGCAATAGAGGTATGAAGGGGATTCCTGGAGAAGAAGGCTTCTGCTCTTCCCAAAATCAGGCAGTTAACCACAATCAGGGGGATAAAGATTCCTAATGCATCGTGCAACTCAGGTAAAAAAGCATTCATGGTCATATCTACGATGGTAACAAAAGTAGCGATTATCACAATAAAGCAGGGAACCCTGACGCTTTTTGGTATTACACTTCTCAAAAGAGAAATAACTATGCTGGCACATAACAGAACAAAGGTAGCTGCCATCCCCATTCCGAACCCGTTGGTAGCAGTACCCGTAACTCCCAGGGCAGGACAAAGCCCCAAGAGCAGGCGTAAAACTGGCTGATCCTTAATAATTCCTTTGGAAAATTCTTTAGCCATACTCATTATCTGCTCACCTCCATCATAATCAATATTTACTGGGCCAGGGCATCAAATACGGCATCCTTTATTCCAATGCTGGTCATGGTGGCACCGCTAGCTTCATCCACATCCCAGTCCTGTTCATCAATTATCATTTCAGGAATAATGTCTTTGGCCAGCTCGAAGTATTCAGGGGTTTCCGAATGCTCGATAATCTCAATGGAGGTAATCTCTCCACCCGAGACCGTTACTTCCACCACAATATCTCCACCAAAGCCCGATCCTGTTCCTTCATATGTTCCATCTTCTACATCCGCCAGGTCCCATTCGGCTACTTCAAGACCCAGGAATTCTGCACCGATCTCATCCACGGCATTTCTCACCGCATTGGTAGCCGCCCGGCAAGTTACTGTAGAACCAGAAATATTATCAATATCCACCTCCAGGGCAATTTCGTCATCAATGGTTTTATCATCAAACTGGGCTAACCACTCTTCATCTTCAATCACGTCACCGATACCCGGGGTTTCCGTATGCCGGTCCACATCTACCGCTAAAATTTCTCCCTCGGTATCTACGGCCACGTTCATATAGACGGGGCCTCCGTAACCTGCTGCGCTGGCGGTCATAATATAACCAATTTCTTCTCCACCTTTTTCTGCAATATAAAAGGTTTTATCATTTACTACCTTTTCTTCAAAGTTATCAGCTTCCGGCACATAATCAGCCATGGCCTCAAAAAGCTCTTCCTGTATTCTTTGTTCAATGACGGGGGTGGTAGCCCCTTCCGTCAAAGCCAGGGCTCCTGCTGCCGCTATACAGATCATAGCCAGGACAAAGGTCAACCTTGCAATATAAGCCATTTATTTGCTCACCTCCCCATAAATTTTTGGTTTAGTCGCACCGTCAATCAAGGGAGTCAGGGCGTTCATGATAAGAATAGCAAAGGTTACTCCCTCAGGATACATACCATAAATCCTGATAAGGACCGTAAGTATACCACACCCTGCACCAAAGATAAGCTGTCCCTTAGGAGTTACGGGTGAAGTAACCATATCCGTAGCCATAAATATAGCTCCCAGGAGTAAACCACCAGCCAGAACATGGAATAAGCCGCTGGTTACATCAAACTGGGTACCTACGGGGGACAAAAGAGTTCCTAATATAAAAGCAGAAATAATATAAGTACCTGGAATCCTCCAGTTTATATGTTTCTTATACATTAAATAAGCTCCTCCGATAAGGAGAGCAATGGCAGAAGTTTCACCTAAGGAGCCGGCCACGTTACCTGTAAAAAGATCCATCAAGGGAGCCCCATAACCTGGATCCGCCAGGGGAGTGGCTGTAGACCTTAAATCTATGGGACCAAGCCATTCCGTCATTCTGCCTCCCCAGGAGGCCAGAAGTATGGCCCGCCCCACCAGGGCTGGGTTAAAAGTGTTACTTCCCAGGCCGCCAAAAATATACTTACCTAAAATAATAGCTGTTGCTGAACCGATAACGCATATCCACCAAGCCACACCAGGAGGCAGGCATAGGGCCAAAAGGACACCTGTTACAGCTGCGCTCCCGTCACTGAAAAAACCTCCCTTACGAACCAGCACAAATTCCGTTCCCATAGCCGCTACAAGACTGATAATAATAGGAATAATTGCCTCTTCACGGAAAAACACCGCTGCTGCAACTACAGCTGGAACCAATGCTATTAAAACGTCTATCATAATCTTCTGTACTGTTTCAGGAGACCTGACGTGGGGTGAGGAAGATATAACAAATTTTCTTTCTACGGCTAAATTTTCCATCTCTATCCCTCCATTCACCAGTTATTAACCACTTCTCCGGGCAGCTATAGCCCCTTTAGCCAATCTAATCCACTGCAGAAGAGGCCTTTTGGCCGGACAAACAAAACTACAAGAACCGCACTCAATGCAGTCATCGGCATTATACCTCTCCGCCACATCAACCATATCCTTATCTGAAGCATTGCCAATGGTGTTGGGAAGTAAATAAGCAGGGCAAACATCTATACAGCGGCCGCACTTGATACAGGGTAAAATTTCCTCTTTAACTACTTCGTCTTCCGTAAAAACTAAAATCCCGGAGGCTGCCTTTACTATGGGAATATCCAGGGTAAATTGAGCCTGCCCCATCATGGGTCCACCCCATATAATTTTAGCAGCATTATCCTTCAAACCACCGGCATGTTCAATGACTTCAGAAGCCATGGTTCCCGTTCTCACCGCAAAGTTGCCCATTCCATTAACTCCGGAACCTGCTACGGTAACCACCGTTTCAATGAGGGGCATACCCTTTTGGATAGCATCGCCTACAGCCAGGGCTGTAGCTGTGTTGGCAACCTGGACACCTACTTCGGTAGATCTCTTACCCGAAGGAACCTCTATTCCGTCCATAACTGCCGTAACCAGCTGTTTCCCCGAGCCCTGGGGATACTTTACCTCCAGCTCCACCACTTCCATGCTGGAATCTCCACCAATTGCTTCCCTTACAGCGGCAATAGCATCGGGTTTATTAACCTCAATGCCAATGTAGCACTTATCCGTCTGCAGGGCTTTCATCATAGCCCGGGCACCGTAAATCATATCCTCAGGGCGCTCTACCATAAGCCGGTGGTCCACGGTAAGGTACGGTTCACACTCGGCGCCGTTAAGGATCAGGGCATCCATCTTGCCTTCTTTAGGTGGAATCAACTTAACATGGGTAGGAAAAGCAGCTCCACCCAATCCAACTACACCTGCTTCTTTGGTAATTTTAATAATTTCTTCACCTGTCAGATCATCCATTTTTTTTGGTTTGATGTCATCAGCCAGGGTATCCTTGCCGTCATTTTCAATAACTACGGCCATTTTTGCTTCCCCGTCGGGATGTGGATAAGGAGCAATTTCTACCACTTCGCCAGAAACACTGGCATGTACAGGGGCAGAAATAAAAGAGTCACTATCCCCAATTTTCTGGCCCATCTTAACCTGGTCTCCAACCTTGACCAGTGGTTCACAAGGTGCCCCGATATGCTGACTAAGGGGAATAATTGCTTTGGCTGGTGGCTTAATAGTTTCTATAGGTGTTCCTGCAGCAGGTTTGTCGTGGGGAGGGTGGGTTCCACCCCTAAAGGTTTTTATAGCCATAACTTGTTTCACCCCTTTATAAAGATTTTTTAACATATACGACTAAGTTAGTATTCGTGATAGTCAAATAAAATCCTGCTTTTAGTAATGTTATTTTCTAAAATACTTCATATTTTCGACAAATAGCATTGACATAATATCAGGGATGATTATAAACAATCATCCCTGACTTATTAGCATTCTTTTTATTTAGCTTTAGCCAGAGCCTCACCTATAGCTTTTATAATCCTGCCTGAGCCTTAGCTTCATCTACAGCTTCAAAAAGTGCTTCGCTGCTTTCAGTTGCACCAGAATGAACATCAATACCCTCTGTTGTTTGAGCGTCTAAAATCTGAGGAATTAGTGCATCAAAGGCTTCATCTCCATAACCCGGGGTTTCAGGATCTTCCACCACCGTAATATCAACCATTTCACCTTCGTCTACCACAACCTCGACTACTACTGTGCCGCCAAAACCTTCAGCTTCTCCTTGATACACTTCACCTTCCGGTTCGGGTTCACACCCTACAGCAAAGGCAAAAATCATGGTCAGTGCCAGCAAGCAAATACCAATTTTGTGTAACTTCAACTATTTTCACCTCCTTTCCGGTAATAAACCGTACCATAGTAATTCGACGTAAGCAAAAAAATCCCTTTTCCCATTTAAAATAAATTTCCAGCCCAAAATTATCTGAACCAATAGAATATTATTTAATTTACAGGAAGAATATGCTTACCCCTTTACCGCCAAAAAAGCTTTACGAGCCTCGGAAATAGTATATAAAGAGCCGGAAACCAGCACCAGGTCCCCTTCCCCGGCCAGGGAAAGGGACAGTTTTACTGCTTCGGGTATTGATTCTTCCAGGATTATCTCCCCGGAGGTATACTTTTTAGCCTCCAGGGCAACCCTTTCCGGGGGAGCCGCCCGGGGACTTTCCGGCCTGGTTATAATCAGCCTGTCCGCCAGGGGCACAATTTCACCTAACATGGCCTCCAGGTCCTTATCCCCTAAAATACCAATGACTAAAATTAAATTATGATATGTTATCTGTTCCTCCAGGGATTTCCTTAAACTGGTTACTCCGTCAATATTGTGGGCAGCATCCATAATAAGGAGGGGGTTCCTGCTCATTACTTCCAGCCTTCCTGCCCAGCGGGTCTCTTTCAGCCCTTCCTTTATGGTGCCAGGGTCAATTTTCATTCCCTTACTTCTCAAAACTTCTAAAACGGCCACTGCCGTAATGGCATTTATAACCTGGTGTTCCCCCAGCAGGGTAATATATAGTTCATTAAAGTTAAAACCACCAGGGTTATTATATCTAAAAATCTGCCCCTCCAGGGAACTATTAACCCTTTCCCAGCTTATATTTTCCCAGATATTAAAAAGGCTTGCTCCCCTTTCCCGGCACTTTTCCCGGATAACCTCCAGGGCTTCAGGTTTTGAAGCAGCCGTCACCACCGAAGCCCCTTCCTTTATAACTCCTGCCTTTTCAGCGGCAATTTTTTCTATAGTGTCCCCCAGGACTTCCGTGTGCTCCAGGCCGATATTTGTGATTACTACCACCAGAGGGTCTTCCACCACATTGGTGGCATCCAACCTGCCCCCCAGGCCCACTTCCATCAACACAAAATCTGGGGATTCATCGGCAAAATGTTTTAAAGCAATGGAGGTTACCACTTCAAACTCCGTCATCTGGCCCAGGGAAGGATCCCCGGATATTTCTTCCACTAAAGGCTTAATCTTGTTCACCAGCTCTACTAATCTGTTCCCGGATATGTCCCTGCCATTAATGGACATGCGGTTGGTAAAAGCCTCCAGGTAAGGGGAGGTATACAGACCTACCTGGTATCCCCCTTCCTCCAGGACCCGGGAAAGAAAAGCCGCTGTAGATCCTTTTCCGTTGGTCCCTGCCAGGTGGATAACCTTTAGCTTTCGGTGAGGGTTATCCAAAAGCTCCATCATCCGATTCATCCGCTCCAGTCCCGGCTTGATACCAAATCTTCCTATGCTGTGAATCCATTCTAAAGCTTCCTGGTAGTTCAATTTTCCCACCCCTTTGCCCTTTTAAGTTCTTCCAATCTTAGCTGGACAATTTCCTTTTTTTCCTGGTATTCCTCCAACTTGTTTTTTTCCTGCTCCACCACCTGGGCAGGAGCCTTAGAAATAAACCCCTGGTTGGACAGTTTACCGGAAGCCCGGGAAACTTCCTTCTCCAGCAGGACTTTTTCCTTTTCCAGCCGGGATATTTCTTTGTCTAAATCGATAAGACCTGCCAGGAGTAAGTAAACCTCCACTCCCCGGACGACAGAGGTAAGGGCCTGCTCGGGATTTTCCCTGAGCTGGGAATCAATATCCAGTTCTTCCACAGAAGCCAGCTGACTTATATAGCTTTTCCCCTGGAGTAAAACCCGGGTTGCGGAAGCTTCGGAAGGTTTTAACACCACCCGACAGCCTTTCCCCGGATGTATATTCAGTTGACTCCTCAGGTTCCTGATGGACTTAATTACCTCCATAAGGAGGAACATGTCATCGGCATCCTCATTAAAAACCAGCCCTTCGTCATGCCGGGGCCAGGTAGAAATTATCAGGGCTTTTCCCTTTTCCTCCAGGGGCAGGTGCTGCCAGATTTCCTCCGTTAGGAAGGGCATAAAGGGGTGAAGAAGGCGCAGGGTTCCATCCAGGGTATGACACAAAACAGCACGGGCCTTTCTTTTCCCTTCTTCTTCCCCCTGGTAAAGATCCAGTTTACTCAGCTCAATATACCAGTCGCAAAAATCTCCCCAGATAAACTCATATAAAACCCGGGCTGCGTCTCCCAGGGCATACTCATCCATGAGCCTGGTCACTTCCTTTACCGTTTCATTTAAACGGTGTAAAATCCAGCGGTCGGCAGTGCTTAAAGTTTCATTTACTTCTATCTTTTCTCCCTCATAGTCCTCCAGGTTCATTAAAACAAAGCGGGATGCGTTCCAGATTTTGTTAGCAAAGTTCCGGCTGGCCTCCACGCTTTCCTGGCGCCACCGCTGGTCATTGCCTGGAGCCTGGCCGGTAATCAGGGTAAAGCGCAGGGTGTCAGCCCCATACTCCTGGATAACCTCCAGGGGATCAACCCCCGTTCCCAGGGACTTACTCATTTTCCTTCCCTGGGCATCCCGGACCAGACCGTGGATATAAACTTCTCTAAAGGGAACCTCCTCCATAAACTCCAGGGACATAAAAATCATGCGGGCTACCCAAAAATATATTATATCATATCCGGTAACCAGGACATCAGTAGGAAAGAAATGCCTAAGGTCGAAGGTATCCTCAGGCCACCCCAGGGTAGAAAAGGGCCACAGGGCAGAGCTGAACCAGGTATCTAAAACATCCGGGTCCTGTTCCAGCTCCTTCTTGCCGCATTGTGGGCATTCCTCCGGGTCTGTCCTGGAAACAATAACTTCTGCGCAGGGACAGTACCAGGCAGGAATCCGGTGCCCCCACCAGATTTGCCTGGATATGCACCAGTCCCTTATATTCTCCACCCAGTTCAAATATATTTTGGTAAAACGGGGCGGAATAAAAAAGGTCCTTTCTTTCTTAACCGCATCTATAGCAGGTTCTGCCAGGGGCTTCATTTTTACAAACCATTGCTTGGAAAGAAGGGGTTCAATAACCTTCTGGCAGCGCTGGCAGTGGCCCACGGCATGCTGGTGTTCTTCAACGGAAAAGATCAGCCCCTCCTTTTCCAGGTCTTCCACTACTTTCCCACGGCATTCATACCGGTCCATCCCCTGGTACTTTCCAGCATGTTCCGTCATTTTACCCTTTTCTCCAATAACCACTACCTGTTCCAGGTTATGCCTCAATCCCATCTGGAAATCATTAGGGTCATGGGCAGGAGTGACTTTAACGGCCCCGCTTCCAAACTCGGGATCAACAAATTCATCGGCTATTATGGGTATTTCCCTTTTCATGAGAGGGAGTATTACCTTTTTTCCCAACAGCCCCCGGTATCTTTCATCCTGGGGATGAACAGCCACCGCCGTATCCCCCAGCATGGTTTCCGGCCTGGTAGTTGCCACCACTATATGCCCCTCCCTTTCTGCAAAGGGGTATTTGATATGGGTAAGGCTTCCTTCTTCTTCCTGGTGCTCCACCTCAATATCTGAAAGGGCGGTAAGGCAGCGAGGGCACCAGTTGATAATGTAGTTACCCCGGTAAATCAAATCCTTTTCATAAAGGCTTACAAAAACCTCCCGGACAGCCCGGGAACAACCCTCGTCCATGGTAAACCTTTCCCGGGACCAGTCACAGGAAACCCCCAATCTTTGAAGCTGGTCCACTATCCGCTGGTGGTATTCTTCCTTCCAGCTCCACACCTTTTCCAGGAATTTTTCCCGGCCCAGTTCATAGCGGTTAATCCCTTCCTCTGCCAGGTGGGCTTCCACTTTAACCTGGGTCGCTATGCCCGCATGGTCCGTTCCCGGCAGCCACAGGGTGTCAAAACCCTGCATCCGCTTCCAGCGGGTTAAAATATCTTGAAGGGTGTTGTCCAGGGCGTGGCCCATGTGAAGGGTACCGGTTACATTGGGAGGAGGAATAACAATAGTGAAAGTCTCCTTTTCCGGGTCCCCTTTGGCCCGGAAGTAATCCCCTTTCATCCAGAAGTCATAACATTTATCCTCTACCTTTTCTGGATCGTAAGTTTTTGGTATATCCATAATTCTCCCCTTTCCTTTCCAGTTTTCTTATGTTCTCTTTCATCCCCTGATAAAATATTGGAATAAAAAAAACTTCTTCCTCCTTAAGGACGAAAGAAGTTCTTCCGTGGTACCACCCCAATTTCCGGTAAAAAACGGACTCTCTGCTCCTGTAACGGTAAAAACCGGCTTGACCTACTCCCATTTCAATCAAGCAGCTCCCGGGTGACCTTCAAGGAGATAACTCCTCAGGAAATTCTCAGCTTCCTTTCCCTTTCTGTCAGGGTATTACTCCTTTACTCTCCCTTTCACAGCCATTGATTTTTTAATTTATTTAATATTATACCCCTAAAGCTTTACCTGTCAACCCTGGTTAATCAATTGATTGATATGCTTCCAGATCTCTTCTTTTCCCTCTTTACTCTTTGCTGAAAAGGGGACCACCAGATCTTCAGGTTCTACCTCCAGTATTTCTTCTATCCCTTTTATATTTTCCAGGGCCTTCCCCCGGGAGAGTTTATCTCGCTTGGTAGCAGCAACTAAAACGGGTACCTGGTAATGTTTGAGCCAATCATACATTAAAATATCATCCTCGGTAGGATCGTGTCTTATATCTATCAGGAGAACCACCAGCTTTAACTGGGAACGGTTCTGGAGATAACCCTCCACAAGCCTTCCCCATTTTTCCTTGAGCTTTTTGGAAACCCGGGCAAAGCCATACCCGGGAAGGTCTACCAGGTATATTTTACCATTAATAATGTAAAAATCTATGGTCCTGGTTTTTCCCGGTTGGCCGCTGGTGGGAGCTAACTTTTTCCTGTTTATTAAAGTGTTTATAAGGGAGGATTTACCCACATTGGAGCGGCCGGCAAAGGCAACCTCCGGCAGTTCCCCTTGGGGGAACTGCTCTGGTTGGGAAGCTTTCTTAACGAACTCTACTGATTTTACTCGCATGCCTGGTTTCTTCTTCCTTTTTAACAAGGGCATTTTCCAAGACTTCATCCATATTTTCCACCAGGACAAAGTTAACTTTCCGCTGCACATTTTTGGGTATCTCGGAAATATCCTTTTTATTATCTGCCGGGAGAATAATATTATTTATGCCTACCCGGTGGGCAGCCAGCACCTTTTCCTTAATGCCCCCTACAGGTAAAACCCTACCCCTCAGGGTTATTTCTCCTGTCATGGCTACATCTTTACGAACGGGCTGGTTGCTTAAAGCTGAGATCAAGGACACGGCCATGGTAATTCCTGCGGAGGGCCCGTCCTTGGGGATGGATCCTTCGGGAATGTGGACATGTATATCGGTATTTTCATAAAAGTCTTCGGAAATATTCAAGGACCTGGCCCGGGAGCGGATATAGCTTAAACCTGCCTGGGCAGACTCCTGCATCACATCACCCAGTTTACCCGTTAACGTAAGCTTGCCCTTACCTTTCATGAGGGTTACCTCGATGCTCAGGACATCTCCCCCTGTCTCTGTCCAGGCTACTCCTGTGGCCACACCAATTTCATTTTCTTTTTCCGCGGCCCCGTATCTGTAGCGGGGTACTCCCAGGTATTTATTTAAGTTCTGCACCGTTACAAAGACGGTTTTATCCCTGTCCTGGACAATTTCCTTGGCCACCTTTCGGCAAATACTTGCCAGTTCCCTTTCCAGATTTCTAACTCCTGCTTCCCTGGTATACTCCCGGATAATCTTCCTCAGGGTATTTTCTGAAATGGACAAATTGTCCGCCGTTATCCCATTCTCCCCCAGCTGCTTGGGAATTAGATGTCTCTCTGCTATTTTTACCTTTTCTTCTTCCGTATATCCTGCCATATAAATGGTTTCCATACGATCTAAAAGGGGAGCAGGAATATTGTGGTATGCGTTGGCGGTGGTAATAAACAATACATTGGACAGATCAAAGGGAACCTCAATATAGTGGTCACTAAAATTATTATTTTGTTCCGGGTCTAAAACCTCCAGCATGGCTGCGGAAGGGTCTCCCCGAAAATCGGTAGCCATCTTATCTATTTCGTCCAGGAGAAAAACAGGGTTATTGGATTCCGCATCCTTCATGGCCTGCATTATCCTGCCGGGCATAGCTCCCACGTAGGTTCTCCGGTGGCCCCGAATCTCTGCTTCGTCCCGGACACCCCCCAGGGATATCCTTACAAAATTTCTTTCCAGGGCCCGGGCAACGGACTGGGCCAGGGAGGTTTTCCCGACTCCAGGAGGGCCCACCAGGCAGAGGATAGGACCTTTCAGTTTATTAGCCAGCTGGCGCACTGCCAGAAATTCAACAATTCTTTCCTTAACCTTTTTTAGGCCGTAATGATCCTCATCCAGTATTTCTTCTGCCCTTCTAATGTCCAGCCTGTCCTCGGTAGTCTTGTCCCAGGGTAGAGATAATAGCCAGTCCAGGTAATTCCTTATAACTACCACTTCCGCTGCTGCAGGTGGCATTTTCTCCAGCCTGTCCACTTCTTTCAAGGCTTTTTCTTCTACCTCTTCAGGAAGCTCAATGGAAGCTATTTTTTCCCGGTACTCATCGGCTTCGGCCATTTTTTCATCTTTTTCTCCCAGTTCCTTCTGAATGGCCTTCATTTGCTCCCGCAGATAATACTCCTTTTGGGTCTTTTCCATCTGCTTTTTAACCCGCATGTTAATTTTCTTTTCCAGCTCCAGGATTTCCATTTCATTGTTCAATATCTCGCTTAGCTTTTCCAGGCGATCCTTGGGACTGATGGCCTCCAGGATTTCTTGCTTCTGTTGAATTTTTAAGGTTAAATGGGAGGACACCACGTCGGAAAGCCGGCCTGGCTCTTCAATAGAAGATACATTGACCAGAGTTTCTGGTGGAATTTTTTTACCCAGTTTAATATATTCTTCAAACTGGTAAAGGACACTGCGCATCAGTGCTTCAATCTCTGAATTCTTGGTTTCATTCTCCTCCAGTTCTTCCACCTCAACCTGTAAATAAGGATCAAATTCTACAAAATCTTTAATACTGGCCCTGCTTAATCCTTCTACCAGGACCCTTATGGTTCCCCCGGGAAGCTTCAGGAGCTGCTTAATATTGGCAATAGTCCCCAATTTATAAATATCATCGGGGGTTGGCTCTTCTGTCTTGGCATCCTTTTGAGCTATCAGCAGAATTTTGTTATCTTCGACCATTGCCTGCTCCAGGGCATTCATCGAACGCTCCCTTCCCACATCAAGATGTATAACCATGTTGGGAAACACCAGGATACCCCTCAAAGGTAACATAGGCAATACTTTTTTTTCCCCACTCACTTTTCTTTCA
>SKLX01000186.1 GCA_007121375.1 Bacillota bacterium
CTATGATTTCCCTGCTTCCCCGGGGAGGGTCATAGGATTCCCGCAGAACCTCCAGGGCAGTCCTGTGCATGTCCACGCTTATCTCTGCTTTGGTAACCATATCCCGGGCCTTGTCGTATTCATCCTCTTCAAAAACCTCCAGGGCATGCTCCTGCTGGGCCAGGTAGTTTTCTGCCTTTTTAAGCTGGTCCCGAGCCTTATCGTACTCGGCGGTAGGAAGATACCCTTCCTCATGGAGGGCCTTCATCCGTTCATATTCTCGGGAAGCCGCTTCCAGGCTTTCTTCCGCTTCTTCTACCCGTAGGAGGTAACTATCCAGGTAGAGGTCCTCCAACCTCTCGTAATTTCGCTGGGCCGTGGCAAGGCTTTCCTCCGCCTCCCTGACCCTCAGGGCATAACTTTCCACTTCAGCAGGACCAGGGGTTTCCTCCAACTGCATCTTTTCCCCTTCCAGGGCCTGGAACTGGGCCATAAGCTCCCGCTCCATGTACTCCAGTTCTTCGTGGTCCAGGAGCGCCAGCAGGTCCCCTTCCCGGACCTTATCCCCCTCTTCCACCATCAGGCTTTTAAGGGGAGCGCTGTAAAGGGGGTGAAGGGCCCTCTCCCTAAGGGGAACTACCTCCCCTTCTTCCGTAAAACTGATAGCCATATCCCTGGGGACTACCTCCTCCACAGCAACCTCTACTCCCCTCATGACCTGAGGAATCAAAAAGGCAGCTGCAGCTATTATGATTATTACCCCCAAAACAATCTTCCACTTTGTCTTCATCTTCCTCTCCCTTCCTGAAAATTACTCTCCCGTTTTAAGGACTTCCGTAAGGCTCAAGTCCTCCACCTTCTTCAAGGCAAAGCCCTGGGCAATCCATATGGAGCCAACCGTCACCACCAGGCCTGCGAATAAAGATATGGGCTCAATCTGGTGGGGGATGACATAAAGGTCGGTGCTCATGGCCCGGGCAAAACTGTTCTGGATCATTTGGGCCAGGGGTATTCCCGCCAGCATGGCAAAGAAACTTATGAGCCACTGCTCAAAGGTGATGACGGAAAACACTTCCCGGGAGGTCATCCCCAAAACCCGCATGGAAGCCATTTCCCGGCTCCGCTCGGATAAAATAATAAAGCTGGAACTGTAGATAATAGAAAAGGCCATTATAACGCCGACAAAAACATAAATATACATGACAAAACCGAAGGTTTCCATGAGCTCCTGAGTCTGGCCAATAAGTTCCCCTCTTCCATCTATCCCCGCTATTTTCTCGCTTTCCCAGTAGTAATCCTTCAGCTGGAAAAGATCATCTTCTCCCCTCTCCTCCAGTCCCATTAAGAAAGAGGTGGCAAAAGGTCCTTGCTCCAGGACTTCTACCAGGGCAGAAATTTCCATGTAGCCATTCATGCCGATGTACTGGGGAATCACCTCCTGGACCCGGACCCTTATCTCCCGGTCTTCCCGACGGGACAGGGGACTTTCCAGGGTTACATACGACCCGGCCGTCACCTGGAGCTTATCTGCCATACGCTGGGGAAGAACCAGACCGTCGGGGGAAGGTTCCACCTTCCGTCCCTGATCATCTAAAATATTGTAAAGGCGGGCTCCCTGGGGAACACCTATGACCAGCACCTGCTCCTCCCGCCACCCGTGGGAAAGGGTTACAGGCACTTCTGCCAGGGGTTCCACCAGGGCAGTGTTGTGATAACTTTCCAGCTCCCTCTGGAGGGAATCCCGGTCCCCGGGGTGGGTCAGGGTTACCCGAGCATCATGGACCTCTACCTCATCGTAATGATAAAATACCAGCTTGTCCACCATATCATTAAAGTTCCATACTATAGCCGCCACGGCATAACTCAGCATAATCCCCAGGAAAAGAAAGGCGCTTCTGCTCTGGTTCCTGAACATATTCCTGGTAGCCATTTTCCCCTGGATGGTGAGGAGGGCCCAAAACAGCCCTATCCGCTCCAGAATGGATTTTTTAGTGCTGGGGGGTGCCGGGGGCCGCAGGGCTTCGGCAGGCTTTAACTGAAGGGCCAGCTTACATCCCTGGTAACCGGCAAAAAGAACCACCGCCAGGGATAATAAAACTCCCAGGAATAAATATAAAAGGGAAAAACCTATATAAACAGGGGGGACTTTAAAAAATTCCATGAGAAGCTCCGTCAGGGGATTGGCCGCCCATATCCCCAGGGCGCCTCCCACCAGCCCTCCCACCGAGCCTACGAAAAAGGCATAGGAAAGGTAGTGGAGCATAATCTCCCCCCTGGTATATCCAAAGGACTTGAGTATCCCTATCTGCCCCCGCTGCTGTTCCACAATCCTCTTTAGCATGATGTAAAGTATAATACCGGCAATGGATAAAAAGAGAAGGGGAAAGGCGGTAGCGAAGCGGTCCAGCTGCTCCAGTTCCTCATGCAAGATGAAGTGGCTCACCTGATCTTCCCGGGGGTATATGGTCCTTAGGCCGTACCCCTCCAGCAGGGGCTCCAGCCGATCCTTTACCCCGTCGAAATCAGCCCCCGGTTCCAGGGTGAAAACCACGCTGTTAACCCGGCCCTCCATTTCAGGGAAAAGGTGCTCCATATCCCGGTGGGGTAAAAAAGCAATGCCAAAAACTTCCGGGTCAGGGTAGATGGATTTTTCATCCCGGAGGGGGTAGGTGAACTCGGGGCTCATCCCCACTCCTGCCAGGGTCAAGTCCCTTACCCGTCCCCCGGCAATAATACTTATCTCCTGGTAAAGTTCTAACTGGTTGGCCTCAAAAAAGCCGTCGTCAATCCAGGCTTCCCGCCGGCCTGGAGTCAGATCTTCCCCCTCCAGGACCCTCACATCGTTAACCCGGTAGGGATCCTCCAGGTCCAAAGAAACCAGCTTAAGATAAACGCTTTCCCTTCTTTCCGGGTCGTGGACCCTGACTTCTTCTACCATTCTGCCGCTTACATGCTGGATCCCCTCCACCTGGAAAATCCTTTCCAGGTGCCCCTGGGGCATGGATTCAACTTCAATAAAACCATCGGCAAAATTCTGCTCCTGGTAGAAAATGTCCGTGGATATTCTAAGGTTATCCCGGGAAATGGAAAAGGAGGTAAAGGCAATGAGGCCTATCATAATAACCACCAGGCAGGCAATATAGGAGCCCTTGTTATTTAATATATCCCTAAAAACCTTTTTCCAGAGGATCACCAGCTCACCTTCTCCGGGGGGACGGGGCTTTCATTTTCTTCTATCTTATCAATCATCCCGTCCTTAAGATATACTACCCGGTCGGCCATATCCTTGATGGCCGTGTTATGGGTAATAATAACCACGGTCTTATTATAGTTATCACAAAAATCCCTCAACAGCTTTAAAACCTGGATACCCGAGGCCAGGTCCAGGGAGCCGGTAGGCTCGTCACAGAGGAGCATCCGGGGGTTTTTAGCCAGCCCCCGGGCGATGGCTACCCGCTGCTGCTCCCCCCCGGAAAGCTGGGAGGGAAAATGGTCCTTTCGGTCCTGGAGCCCCACTGCCTCCAAAAGTTCATCTATATCCAGGGGGTCTTTGGCTATCTGCACGGAGAGGGCAATATTTTCATGGGCTGTCAGGCTGGGCATCAGGTTAAAAAACTGGAAAATAAAGCCTACTTCGTGGCGGCGGAAAAAAGTCAGGTCCCTTTCACTGGCATCGTGGAGGGACTTGTCCCCAAAGTAAAGTTCTCCGCCACTGGCCTGGTCCATCCCTCCAATAATATGTAAAAGAGTACTTTTACCCGAACCGCTGGGTCCCAGGGCCACCACCAACTCTCCATCATAAAGGGAAAAATCCACCCCTTTCAAAGCTCGTACGGTAACCTCACCCATCTGATAATTTTTGGTAAGCCCCTTTGCTGCTAGCATGGGTTCTTTCATTAAAGGTTTTCCTCCTCGTCATCTTCCTCAATCCCATTAGTGCCCTTATCCTTCAATTCGCTTGAGCCCGCCCTATTCCTTTTAACCTTGATTTAAAAAATCCGTCAAAAAATAAATTATTTAGAAAACAGGAAAAAGCTGATAAATAAAGAATTTTTACATATTATGTTTATATTCTAAGTTTATAGGAGAAGAGGTCTTTGATTATGCTAAAGGAATCCTTGAAAAGAATGGGGAATTTCCCCGCTGAGTTTTTTACCACCTTCCGCTGGAGAGAACATCTCCCTTCCCTTTTGGTGGTTTCCGCCGCCCTTTTATTTCTCCTGGTTGTATGGAGGGTTGTCTACCTGGTGGATGTCCAGGGGGAACTCCCCCAGCTGGCCTCCGTACGGGGCCTGTGGTGGCATGCCTTTAGAAACCGGGGTCCCGTGGAATGGATGCAGTGGGTGTTTTTATCCCTTACCTTGCTTTACGCCGCCGCCCTGAGCGGGGTGTACTGGGAAAAGAGGGATAGAGGAGCTCAGATATTCTGGGGGCTTATCGCCTTTTCCTTTCTCCTGATGCTCATCGAAGATACAGGTGATCCCCGGCACCTGATGGCTCATTACGGTTATAATTACCTGGGGATCAGTAAAATGAAAATTGAAGGTGTATTTTACCTTTTTATTGCAGGCCCCATAATCTATGGATTTTTAAGGTTCTGGAAGGTTCCCTTTTCCTTTCCCCAGACCCGTCTCTACCTGGTTACGGGAGGCTTAATGTATGCTCTGGCGGCATCGGCTTCAGTGTTCCGCAACCAGGGGGATTTTTATGTAAACATGGGGGACCGGTTAAGCCTTCTCCTGGTAAATGGAACCATTCCCGGCTTTTTTTTCATGGACTTTGTTCTGGAAGAAACTATAGAGCTTTTAGCCGCCTCCCTCTTTTTTGCCGGGGTTTTAATGTACTGGAGGCTGATGAAAAAAAACCGGGAAGAATGATGAAGAGCCCGGGGAAACTCCCGGGATGGAAATCCCTGGGGAAAGAGGCCTTAACCCTTCCCCAGGCCCC
>SKLX01000111.1 GCA_007121375.1 Bacillota bacterium
ATTGTTAATTTAATACAAAAATGTAAAAAAGCTATTACCATAGAAGAGAATGTTCTCCAGGGAGGCTTTGGAAGTGGAGTCCTGGAGCTTTTGGAAGAGAAAGGAATTAACGGCTTTCATCTTAGGAGGATTGGCCTTCCCGATTGTTATATAGAGCATGGACCCCGTAGCTTTCTCCTGGATAAGTATGGTTTAAATGTTTCCTCCCTGATGGAGGCTGCCCTGGAAATGACTGAAGCCAGGACTCTAAAAATTAATCCGGGCAGCAGGTGACAAAATTGAAAGAACGTCTCGATTCTTTGCTGGTTAAGAGGGGTATATGTGAGACTCGCTCCAGGGCAAAGGCTTTAATTTTGGCGGGAAAAGTACTTATAAATGATCGGGTAATGGATAAGGCAGGCACCCTGGTAGAGGAAGACGCCCTCATCAGGTTGAAGGAGGAGCTACCTTATGTTAGCCGGGGAGGGTTAAAGCTGGCCCGGGCCATCAAGGAATTCACCCTTGATCTTCAAGGAAAAACAGTTTTAGATATTGGCGCATCTACAGGAGGGTTTACCGACTGTGCTCTGCAGCATGGAGCAGAAAAGGTTTATGCTCTGGATGTAGGGTACGGACAGTTGGCCTGGAAGTTGCGCAATGACCCCCGGGTTATAAATATGGAAAGGGTTAATATCAGGAACTTAAAAGAAGGAGAATTGGAAGAAACGCCAGATTTAGCCACCGTGGATGTGGCCTTTATTTCTTTAGGGTATGTATTTCCCGTTCTTGGCAGGCTTAATATTAAAGAAGTAATAGCCCTGATAAAACCCCAGTTTGAGGCGGGTAGGGAAGAAGTGGGGAAAAGGGGAGTAATAAAAGACCCTCGGGTCCATGGGGAAGTAATGAAAAAGGTAGCAGAAGGAGCCCTTAAAGAGGGTTATATTTTAAAAAATTTAACTTATTCCCCGGTAAAGGGTCCCCAGGGGAATATAGAATACCTGGGCTATTTTGGTAAAGAGGATAAACCTTTAAATGAACTGGAAAAACCTGGGGTAGAAGGGCTTGTTAATTCAGTGGTCAGTAAAGCCCATGAAATTCTTTAATTTTCCCGCTTAAGGGGTGATATTTATGCTTACCGAACTTTATATTAAAGATTTTGCCCTGATAAATGAAATGAAACTTTCCTTTGATAAGGGATTGAATATAATGACGGGGGAAACAGGGGCTGGTAAATCCATTGTAATTGAAGCCGTTAAGTTGATCCTGGGAGGCAGGGCTGCCAGTGAACTTATAAGGTCTGGAAAAGACAGGGCTGTTGTTGAAGCTGTGTTCCAGGTGAGTCCTTCCTTTCAAGGTAAGCTTCTTCAAGAAGTAACAGGGGATAAAGAAATGGCCGGGGAGGAGGATCTTTTATTTTTAGGAAGGGAACTTTCCTCTACCGGTAAAAACACCTGCCGCCTTAACGGAAGGATGATCCCTCTTAATCTTTTTAGGGAGGTTGGCCAATTTATAATCGAGCTCCACGGCCAGGGGCAGCAGCAGCTCCTCAGTAAATCTTCCTATCACCTGGAATTGCTGGATAACCTGGCGGGTAGGGAGGTCCAAAGGTATAAAGGGGAAATTAAAAAATTATTAAGGGAAAAGGAAAAGGCATCAAAAGAACTAAATTCCCTGTATTTAAATAATGAAGAAAAGGAAAGGAAGCTTGATTTTTTAAGGCACCAATCCGGGGAAATAAAGAAGGCAAACTTATCCCCGGGAGAAGAAGAAAGCTTGAGGGAAGAAAAGGAAAAAATGGATAACCTGGATAAATTAAAATCCCGGTTAGGGTTTGCTTATGAGGAGCTTTATGGCGGTTCAAACACCCCTTCCCTGATAGAAAGATTGGGAGTTATTAAAAAGGAATTGGAGTATTTGTCACGCCTGGAGGCCAGTTTAACCTCCAGGGGCCAGGTTGTGGAAGAAGCATTAAACTTGCTTACGGAAACTGGCTTAGAAATTAAGGAATACCTGGACAACCTCATTTATGACCCGGAAAGAATGGCAGAGATCCAATCCAGGCTGGAGTTACTAAATGACTTGAAAAGAAAGTACGGTTCCAACCTGGAGGATATTATAAATTATGGAGAAGAAGTAGAGGGGGAAATTGACCGCCTCTTAAAAAGTGAAGAAAGGGTAAAAAAGCTTACAAAAGAAACAGAGGAAGCGGAAAGGGAATTAACCAGGGTTTGCGAAGAATTAAGCCAGCTAAGGAAGGAAACAGCCGGATACCTGGAAAATTCCATATCTAAAGTTTTAAACCAGCTGGAAATGCCCCATGCTGTCTTTAAGGTATCTTTTGAAAGGGAAGAAAGTTTTACAGAGGAAGGTTTTGACCGGGTAGAATTTTTCTTTTCTGCCAATCCGGGAGAACCTTTAAAACCTCTTTCGCGGATAGCCTCTGGAGGAGAGATGTCCAGGATAATGCTGGCTTTTAGAACAGTTTCTGCCCAGGCGGATGAAATTCCATCCATAGTGTTCGATGAAGTGGATGCAGGCATTGGAGGTTCTGCCCTTCAGGCGGTGGGTGAAAAACTGTCGACCCTTTCTCGTTCCCGTCAAGTTATTTGTGTTACCCACTCTCCTCAAATCGCCAGCATGGCCGACAGCCACTACTTGATTAATAAAGAGATCCAGGGGGGAAGAACTTTAACCTCTGTCCACAGGCTTGAAGAAAAGGAAAGGAGTAAGGAAATTGCCCGAATGATAGATGGTTTCCAAACTTCTTCCCTGACCTTAAAACATGCCGAAGAAATTTTAAAGAAAGCCTCTGTTTTTAAGGGTAATCTTGAAAAATAAAAAATAAAAATAAAGGAATATATTAGAAAAAGATGGTTTTGTAACCATCTTTTTTTTATTTTTTAGTTTCTTTAAGTGGTAGATTTAACACCCTCAATTATGTAAACAGGGTCGCATAAAAAATAATTTTCAGGTTAATTTAAAAACACCGAAGTTAAAAAGAAAAAGGAGGTGATTTTTTAAAGAAAATCAGCCAGGGAGCGTGAAAAATCAGTGAATTTTTTGAGGAACCGAGTTAAAATACTTGTAGTGTTTTTACTTTTCATGCTACTTGTACCGGTAATATTTTGGGCTAACTACTCTCAAAACATCAGCCTGATCCAGGGAGAAGAGCATTATGTTAACATTCCTTTTCCCCTGAAGGCTGAAATTTCCTGTGATCAATCAGATATAATAAAGATTAACGGTAGTCCCCTGGAAGATACTACTACCACCATTAACTTAAAAGAGCCCCTTTCCCTAAAAGGTGTAAACTTAGGAAATACAAGTTTGAATATAAAACTCTTTGGGGTTGTTCCCTTAAGGCATCTGACGGTAAATGTTTTTCCAGAAAAGTTTGTTTATCCCGGCGGTCAATCCATAGGTATCAAGCTAAGATCTGAAGGTGTTATCGTAGTAGGATTTAATAAAGTAGACGGCAGTTATCCCGCCAGGGAAATGGGTCTAAAAAAAGGCGACTCTATCATAGCTATAAATGGTTGCGAGGTTGACAGCATAGACGAGGCAGCGGAATTAATAGATGAAAAGGGCAGTTCCGGCAAACCTATTGAATTTAATCTTAAAAGGGGAAACACTCTTTTACAGGAAACTATAATCCCCCGTTATTGTTCCGATACCAATAGTTTTCGTATTGGTTTATATATTAGAGACACAGCGGCGGGAGTCGGGACTTTATCCTTCTACGATCCTGACAGCAAACTTTATGGTGCCCTGGGTCATGTAATAGTGGATATAGATACCAACACTCCTATAAATATCAATCACGGAGAAATTGTTAAGGCCAGTATCGTTAGAATTAAAGAAGGGAAAAGGGGACATCCTGGAGAAAAAACAGGAGTGTTTATTGAAGAAAAAGATATAATAGGCTCTATTGAAAAAAATAGTGAATATGGCATTTTTGGAAGGCTGGAAAAAATAAACAATAAAAACGATTATTATAGTGAGCCTATTCCCATAGCTTTAAGCAACCAGGTTCAGGTAGGTCCTGCAGAAATATTAACAGTTCTTAATGGAGATAGAATTGAGAAATTTGATGTAGAAATACAAAGAATTGTAAACCCTGATACACCCAGCAACAAGGGTTTTATAATAAAAATAACCGATGAAAACCTAATAAACAGGACGGGTGGCATTATTCAGGGAATGAGCGGTAGTCCCATAATTCAAAACAATAAACTGGTGGGTGCCGTTACCCATGTTTTTATAAATGATCCAACCAGGGGATATGGTATATTTGTAGAGTGGATGCTCCAGGAATCGGGAGCCCTGGAAGCTAAATATGTTAATTAATTATTAAGTGTAAGAATTATTTCTTACACTTTTTTCTATAATTTAAAAATATTTTTAAGTTTTTTTAAAGGAATAACCTTCCAAATGTCGAATAATTATATTAAAGATTTCTTTAATAGATAGGAGGGTATAATTAATGAAAGTATTGGTTGCCGACGATAATCGAGATTTCAATGAACTTCTAACAGATTATTTAGATGGAGAGCCTGACATACAAGTTGTGGGAAGGGCTTTTAACGGTAAAGAAGCCCTTAAAGTATTAGAAGAAACCCAGCCTGATGTTTTGTTGTTAGATATCATTATGCCTTATATGGATGGTCTGGGCGTGCTGGAGCAGTTACCAGAATTAAATTTAGAAAACAGGCCAAAAGTAATTATGTTAACGGCTTTTGGTCATGAAAACATAACCCAAAGGGCTGTTGAGTTAGGAGCAAATTATTACATTTTAAAACCCTTTAATATGGACTTATTAAGCGAAAGAATCAGGCAGCTTAGTGTTAGTGACAATGGTTCCAGGGAAAAGAAATATGAGTCTAAGCCCAAAAAACAAGTGACATCTGATAATTTGGAAAGTGAAATCACTAATATACTCCATGAA
>SKLX01000063.1 GCA_007121375.1 Bacillota bacterium
AAAAGGGCCTGATAGGAGGGCAAATTATGAATCATGAATTTATAGAAGCGCTGGAGCAGATAGGAAAAGAAAAAGGGGTAAGCAAAGAAATTCTTTATGAAGCTATTGAAGCTGCTCTTATTTCTGCTTATAAAAAGAATTTTAATACTTCACCAAATGTTAACGTTCACATAGATAGGGAAACAGGTCAAATTAAAGTTTTTTCCTGTTTAACTGTAGTTGATGAAGTAAAAGATCCTCAACAGGAAATATCCCTGGAGGAAGCCCGGGAACATAGTTCCAAATACCAGATGGGTGATGTAGTGGAAATCGAAGTTACTCCCAAGAATTTTGGAAGGATAGCTGCTCAGACAGCTAAACAAGTAGTGATTCAAAGAATTAGAGAAGCAGAACGTGAGATTATATTCAAGGAATATGTGGATAGGGAAGATGATATAATAACGGGTATAGTTCAGCGTACCGATCAAAAAAATGTTATTATTGATCTTGGTAAAACAGAAGCAGTTTTACCTCCCTCGGAACAAATGCCCGGTGAAGCATACAGACAGGGGGATCGAATTAAAGCTTATGTAGTAGAAGTAAAGAAAACTACCAAGGGCCCTCAGATTATGGTTTCCCGAACCCATCCTGGCTTGTTAAAAAGGCTTTTTGAACTGGAAGTACCGGAGATATTTGATGGGACTGTGGAAATACAAACTGTTGCCCGGGAAGCGGGACAACGTTCAAAGATAGCGGTTTTTTCTAGAAAAGAAGAGGTGGATTCCGTTGGTTCTTGTGTTGGACCTAAAGGAGCGAGGGTCCAAACCATTGTAAATGAACTTAAGGGTGAAAAAATTGATATAATCAAATACAGTGAAGACCCTAAAGAATTTGTTTCCAACTCTTTGAGCCCTGCTAAGGTTACTTCTGTAGAAATCAAAGAAGATGAGAGGGTTGCCAATGTAATAGTTCCCGATTATCAGCTTTCCCTGGCTATAGGCAAAGAAGGCCAAAATGCTCGTTTGGCAGCAAAGCTTACTGGATGGAAAATAGATATAACCTGCGAATCTCAGGTTGAAGATTTTAGTGGAGATTTGCCTGAGGAGGAAAAATTAAGTTTCTTTGCAGGCGAAGAGGAAGAAGAAAAAGAGGGTATTGAGGATTTTGAGGGTATTAAGGAAGGCAAAGAAGATGAAGAAACAGATGAATTGCCAGACTTAGAAGTGGTAGAAAGTGATGATGAAGAAAAGTAAACTAAAATGCAACTTTAGAAGGAGATTATAATGGCCAGAAAAAAGAAGATTCCTCTGAGAGTTTGCATAGGATGCCAGGAGAAAAAGCCTAAAAAAGAACTTATAAGAATTGTTAGAACCCCTGAAGATTCAATTGAGGTGGATTTTAAAGGTAAGCGTTCTGGCAGGGGGACTTATATTTGTCCTAAAAAGGAATGTTTTCAGAAAGCCTTGAAAGGTAAAAGAATTGAAAAAAATCTTCAAAGGTCAATATCTCCAGAGGTTATGGCGGAACTAGAAAAGGCACTGGAGAATAAAGAATAAAATTGGTGCCGTGGAGATTAAACTAGACCAATTATCTACAGGGAGGTCAAAAAAATGGAGGTGTAGTAAATGGAGCGAATCAGAGTATATGAGCTGGCAAAACGCCTGGGTCTTACAAGCAAGGAAGTAATTGCTACTTTAAAAGATCTGGACATACCTGTAAAGAACCACATGAGCAGCATTGACGATGAAACTGCAAATACGGTAATGGATTTGCTTACAGGTAAAGATGAAAGAGAAGAAGTTAAAGAGGAAACTAAGGAAGATGATTTAAGGGACAAAGCTTCTGAGGAAAGAAAAGAGGAAAAAGAAATAAAGGAAGATAAGAAGGAATTAATGGTTAAAGGTTCCAAAACGGTTAAGGATTTAGCTGAGGAATTGGGCATGTCTCCCAATACTTTAATTGCTAAGCTCCTGGGTTTTGGAATCATGGTAAATATAAACCAGGAAGTGGAACCGGATATTATTAAAAAATTGGGAGAGAAACTGGGCTATAAAGTATCGGTGGAAATTCCTGAAAAGCCTCCTGAGGAGGGCTTATTAGGTGAGGAAGAAGATAGACCGGAAGACTTAAAACCCAGGCCGCCCGTAGTTACTGTTTTGGGGCACGTGGATCACGGAAAAACTTCTCTCCTGGATGCTATCAGGGAAACAGATGTAATAGCCCAGGAAGCTGGGGGTATTACCCAGCACATAGGTGCTTCCCAGGTAGTTTTAAACAATGATATCCTTATCTTCCTGGATACACCCGGTCATGAAGCTTTTACTTCAATGCGGGCCAGGGGAGCCCAGGTTACGGACATGGTCGTTCTGGTAGTAGCAGCAGATGATGGGGTTATGCCCCAAACCGTTGAAGCCATAAACCACGTTAAAGCTGCCGGAGTTCCAATAATTGTAGCTCTTAATAAAATAGATAAACCTGACGCTAACCCGGATAGAGTTAAGCAGCAGCTAACAGAGTATGGATTAGTGCCCGAGGAATGGGGCGGTGATACCATATGTGTGCCTGTTTCAGCGAAAAATAAGGAAGGAATTGACAACCTTTTAGAGATGATTCTTTTAGTAGCAGAAATGGCAGAATTAAAAGCCAATCCCTCTGCGCCTGCCCGGGGAACAGTAGTTGAGGCCAAGCTGGAAAAAGGCAGGGGCCCAGTGGCTACACTTTTAATTCAAAAGGGAACCTTAAAGGTAGGAGATCATCTGGTATGTGGTTCTATTTATGGAAAGGTCAGGGCTTTAATTAATGATAAAGGTCAAAAATTAAAGAAAGCTACTCCTTCTACTCCAGTGGAAGTGTTAGGTTTTTCGGATATACCAGAGGCTGGAGACATATTCCAGGTAATTAAAGATGACAAGAAAGCCCGACAAATTGCAGAAAAAAGAGCACAAAGCAAAAGAGAAGCGGAATTACAAAAAACCAAACGGGTTTCCCTGGATGACCTGTATCGCCATATTAAAGAAGGTGAAATAAAAGAGCTTAATTTAATTATTAAAGGCGATGTTCAGGGCTCGGTAGGTGCTTTAAAAGATTCCCTTTCAAAAATAGACAGCGACGATGTTCGCCTTCAAGTGATTCACAGCGGAGTTGGGGCAGTTACCGAATCAGATGTTATGTTGGCTTCTGCTTCCAACGCAATTATTATTGGATTTAATGTAAGGCCAGAACCAAAGGCCCGTAAGATGGCTGAAACAGAAAATGTGGAGATTAAGACATATCGGGTAATATACGAGGTAATAGAAGATATTAAAGGAGCCATGACGGGATTATTAGAGCCTGAATATGAAGAAGTGATCCTGGGAAGGGCAGAGGTTAGAGAAACCTTTAAAGTTTCTCGTCTGGGAACTATTGCCGGTTGTTATGTTCTGGATGGTAAAATAACCCGGGATTCAGGAGTAAGGGTAATAAGGGATAATGTGGTCATTCATGAAGGAAAGATCAACTCATTAAAACGTTTTAAAGAAGATGTTAAAGAAGTGGGAGAAGGATTTGAGTGTGGCTTGATGGTAGAAAAATTTAATGATATAAAAGAAGGAGACGTGCTGGAATCTTTTGTCATGCAAGAGGTAAAGATATAGCGCCTCGGAGGGTATAAATGGTTATTGGAATTCTCAAAATGGAAATATGCTTGCCTAACCTTCATTCCCTTAAGGATAAACGAAAAGTATTAAAAAGCCTTATAGCAAAGCTAAGGAAGAAGTTTAATATATCTGTGGCAGAAACGGGTGGCCAAAACAAGTGGCAAAGGTCTACTATATCTGTGGTCTTAACATCCAATGATTCTGGTTATGCTCATCAGGTTCTGGAAGGGGTAGTTAAAGAGGTTGAAAGTTCCATAGAGGGTTTTTTGGTTAAATATGAAATCGAAATTATTTAAATATAGATTGTATGTGGGGGTATTAAAATGGCTTCACAAAAAGGTAGGTCCTATAGAGTAGCAGAAGAGATAAAAAAAGAAGTAAGCCAAATCCTACAAAATGAACTTAAGGATCCAAGGTTAACAGGATTTTTAAGTGTAACGGATGTTGATGTTACCAATGATTTGGGTTATGCCAGGGTTTATGTTAGTGTTTACGGGTCAGAAGAAGAGAGAAGTTTGAGTTTAAAGGCCTTGAACAATGCCATAGGGTTCGTTAGAACAGAGATAGGTAAAAGGATACGTTTACGGCATGTGCCCGAGTTGAGTTTTCACCTGGATAAATCTATAGAGTATGGGGCTCATATAACTGAAATATTAAAAGATTTAAAAGAAAAAGAGGATAAAGGAGAATAAAGTGACGGAACAAAGGCTGGAAACAATTGCTCAAGTTCTTTATGAAAAAGATAAATTTATAATTGTTTCCCACTTAAATCCCGACGGGGACAGTGTAGGATCTGTTCTAGCCCTGGGGCAAGCCCTTCAAACCCTTGGGAAAAAAGTAATAATCTCTACTATTGATTCTGTCCCTTATAAATATGCCTTTCTACCAAATGCCAATATAATACAAATATGGCAGGATGTAGTTATTGGTGAAGATAATTTTATCATTGCTTTGGATTGTAGTGATTTAAAACGTCTTTACCCTTTGGAGGATAAGCTTTTAAAGGAACGTATTATTAACATTGATCATCATGTTTCTAACCAGTATTTTGGTTATTATAACTATGTTGATCCCAATGCCAGCTCTGTGGGGGAAATAATTTTTGAATTATTAAAAATTATGAATATCCGTATTTCTTTGGATATAGCAAAATGTCTTTATACGGCTATAAATACCGATACAGGTTCCTTTAATTATTCCAATACTACTTCAAAGACTCATTATATTGCTTCCCAGTTATTAGAATTAGGGCTAGATCCTGCTGAAATATCCCACCAGATTTATGAAAACTATCCTAAAA
>SKLX01000044.1 GCA_007121375.1 Bacillota bacterium
TAAATTTCAAAATTTTCAAATATGAACGAGAAAAGATTTCCAGGAGATCCATATATCCTGTTTTTAAGAGGAAAAATTTTTTTAATTTTAGCTTTTTCTATGTTTAAAAGAGGAAAATGTAAATAAACGTCGAAGGATTTAGAATGTCTTAAAGGCAAGCTTGAAAAGTCTTTAATTTTTATCCATTTTCCTTCAAAAGGAGTGGGCCTTTTGCGTCATGCCGAAAGAATACTAAAAGAAACAGGAATAAAAGTTACTCCCCAGAGATCTGAAATACTTGAAATATTAACAAATACCAAATCACATCCGGGGGTTGAAAGTATTTACCTGCAGGTTAAGGAAAAATTTCCCTCCGTGAGCCTGGCTACTGTTTATAAAACGGTAGAGCTTTTTGCCAGGACGGGAATTATTCAGGAACTTTGTGTAACCCGGGATGTATCCCGCTACGATGCCAGAGTTGAACCCCACCCCCATGTTAATTGCATAAACTGCGGCAAGGTAGAAGATGTTGAAGGTTTGCCCCAGGACAATAATATTGAACATGCTGAAAGGGCTACAGGCTACAGGATTTTAAAGGAAGAAACCATGTATTTCGGGCATTGTAAAGACTGCAGGGAAGATTAGGAAAGATTAAAAATCAATGAATAAAAATTAACAATAAAAAACTGAACACAGCCTTGACAGGAGCTGTGTTTTTTACGTACAATCGAAAAAACAAAAATAACTAAGCCAGGTACATAATAGTTAGGCAATTATAATAAAGATTTAAGCTTCCTTAATATCCATAATATTTTTAATATTCTTGCAATTATTTATTGGGCATGGAATAACTATAATTACCAAAATATATATTTTATGGATAATATCCTTGCTATCATTTGATGGGAGGACTATTTTAAAAGGGAGGTGGTGCCCGAAGAAAGAGATAGATATTTTAATTCAGATAAATTCACTTAGGAAAGACCATCAAAATATCTTAAGAGAGGTGAAATATTTTGAAAATATCCCGTAGAAATTTTTTAAAATTATCGGGATTAGCGGCCCTTTCGGGGACCCTGGCTTCAAAGCTTGGTTGTGCTCCCGATGAACCGCCAACACCAACACCTGTTGACCCAACACCAATTGTTGACGACCCCGAAGAGTTATGGATCCAGTATGCTCAAACGGTTCATTCCATCTGTCCCATTTGCGGAGTAGGCTGCGGTGTTCTTAGCTATGTAGAAGATGATTCTATCGTTGCTGTGGATGGTGATCCGGACCATCCTATTAATGAAGGGACTCTTTGCAGCAAGGGGATCACCCTTTACAACATGTATTATGTTTATGATGAAAAAGGAGACCCTGTTGTTAATAACCAGCGGGTTACCAAAGTTCTCTACCGGGCACCAAGGGCCTCGGAATGGGAAGAAGTAGATTGGGACTGGGCCCTGGAAGAAATGGCCCAGAGGATTAAACAAACCCGGGATGATTTCTTTGAAGAGACCAATGAAGAGGGGGTTACCGTTAACCGGTGCCCTGCCTTCGTGTGGCTGGGAAGCGCCATGATTACAAACGAGGAGAACTATCTGTTTCACAAGTTCTGCCGGGCCCACGGTATTTTAAACATTGACCACTGTGCCCGTCTCTGACACTCCCCCACCGTTGTCGGTCTCGGCAACACATTTGGCAGGGGAGTTATGACCAACCACTGGATAGACTACCAGCATTCCGATGTAACCATGGCGATTGGGGGCAATACGGCAGAAAATCATCCCATTTCCATGAAATGGATTACCAAATCCATAGAAAATGGGGGCCAGCTTATTACCGTAGACCCCCGTTACAATCGCACGGCAGCTGTTTCCCATTTATATGCCCCCTTACGTCCTGGCACCAATATTGCCTTTTTGGGGGGCCTTATTAATTACTGTTTGGAAAATGAGCTCTACCATGAGGAATACGTGGTTAATTACACCAACGCTTCTTACCTGATTAACCCTGATTTTGACTTTGATGAAGGCCTCTTTACGGGGGCGGAAGAACTCCCTGATGGCCAGGTTAACTACGATACAGATACCTGGACTTACCAGATGGATGATGAAGGTAATCCCCTTAAGGATGAAACCCTCCAGGATCCCCAGTGTGTCTTTCAACTGATGAAAAACCACTACTCCCGGTATACCGTAGAGCAGGTAAGTGCAATTACCGGGACTCCTGAAGATAAGTTCCGGGAAGTGGCGGACCTTTACTGTAGTACCGGCGAGCCGGGCAAAGCAGGAAACATCCTGTACGCCATGGGGATAACCCAGTTTACCCACGGAGCCCAGGGTGTAAGGTGCATTGCCATTCTCCAACTCCTTTTAGGGAACATGGGAATAGCCGGCGGTGGCGTTAACGCCCAAAGGGGGCAGTCAAATGTACAGGGCGCCACGGATATGGCCATGCTTTACCATATTATTCCCGGTTATATGCCCTTACCCCATGAAGAAACCCATCCCACCCTGGAAGCCTATAATGAAACGACTCCCGGGGGATACTGGGAAAACAGGCCCAAGTTCCTGGTCAGCCTTTTGAAGGCTTTCTGGGGGGAACATGCTACACCAGAGAATGATTTTGCCTATGATTATATGCCCAAGCTGGACATAGAGCGCTCCCACATTGCCTTTTATAAATACATGGGCGAGGGAGAAGTGAAGGGTATGTTCTGCTTTGCTGATAACCCGGCGGTGGGCGGACCTACGGCTGCCCGGAAGAGGGAGTACCAGAACCAGCTGGATTGGGCCATAGTTTCTGACTGCTTTGAAATTGAAACAGCTGCCTGGTGGAAGGAACCGGGAGTCAACCCCGAAGACATTGATACAGAAGTATTTTTACTCCCCGCATGCCTTCACTTTGAAAAGGAGGGCTCTACCTCCAACAGCGGCCGTTGGATTCAGTGGCGGAACAAAGCCCAGGAACCCCCCGGCGACTGTAAGTCGGACGGGTGGATGGTAGACAAGATTTTTAAGGCCGTCCGAGAGCTCTACGAAGAAGAAGGGGGAGCTTTCCCCGAAGCCATAATCCATATGAACTGGGATTACGGGGAGGAGTTGGACTTCGAGAGGGTAGCCCTGGAAATTAACGGATATGAGGTTGATACCGGAAATCAGCTGTCCAGCTTTGGAGAGTTGGAGGATGACGGTTCCACCGCCTGCGGGAACTGGGTTTATGTTGGTTATTATATAGATCCAGATAATCCTCACTGTAAGCGGCGCACTACAGAAACGGAAGGAATTGGGCTGCATCCTGAGTTTTCCTTTTCCTGGCCGGCTAACCGGCGAATTGTATACAACCGGGCCTCCTGCGATCCGGAAGGAAACCCCTGGAACCCGGACCTGGCCCTGGTTGAGTGGGACGGGAACGACTGGGTAACCCATGACGTACCCGACTTTAATGCTACGGTACCTCCTGAAGATACCAGGAATAATCCTTTCATTATGCTCGGTGAAGGCCAGGCTCGTTACTTTGCCAGTGGTTTGGCGGATGGACCTTTCCCGGAACATTACGAGCCCTGGGAAAGCCCTGTACAGAACGCCATGGGTAATGTTCAGTTCAACCCTGTTTCTACCATCTGGTATCCCGATGACCGGGGAGATGCAGCAGATTTCCCCTATGTCTGCACTTCCTACCGGATGACAGAACATTACCAGGGGGGCGGCATGACCCGGAACATGCCCTGGCTTAATGAAACTATGCCCGAGATGTTTGTGGAGATCAGTCCCTCCCTGGCGGCAGAAATCGGAGTAGAAAATGGGGATGAAGTAGAGGTGTCCAGTCATCGGAATAGTATTGTTTGCAAGGTAGCAGTGACTCCTCGGATCAAGCCCATGAGTATCAATGGGGAAGAAAAGGAAATTGTGGGGATGTTCTTCCACTGGGGTTTCATGGGACTATCTACCGGCCCCTCGGCTAACGATCTATCCCCTTCCATCGGTGATGCCAACACCACTATACCTGAGTATAAGGCGTTCTTGTGCAATATAAGGAGGGTTGGATAATGGCAGAAAAAGCTAGAATGATAGATGTTTCTAAATGTATCGGTTGTAGGGCTTGTCAGGTAGCCTGCAAGCACTGGAACCGGCTTCCCGCTGCCCAAACGGAGTTTACCGGCTCTTATGAAAACCCACCGGATTTGTTGCCGGAAACCTGGAGCCGGATAATGTTTAGAGAGCACGAAAATGGGGATGAAGTGAAGTGGCACTTTTGCTTTAACTCCTGCATGCATTGTGAAGATCCTGCCTGCCTGCCTGTATGCCCTGTGGATGCTATCTTTAAGACTGAGCTGGCTTCTGTTAATATTGACCAGGAAACATGTATTGCCTGCGGTCTTTGCGTAACAGCTTGCCCCTTCGACATCCCAAGAATTGCAGGGCCGTTGGCGGAAGTTAACGACGTTGAATTTGAACAACCCGAAGAAGCAATTGAGGTCGGAATGAAGAATGCTTCTTGGAAATGTACCTTTTGCTATGATCGAATTAGTAACGGACTATCTACCGCCTGTGCCAAGGCATGTCCTACAGGGACCATTACCTTTGGGGATCAGGAGGAAAAGCTCCAGGAAGCGGAGAACAGGGTAGCCGACCTTCAAGACCTGGGTTATGACAATCCCCAGATTTACGGAAAGGAAGAGGTGGGAGGCACCCATGTTTACTATGTTCTGGAAGATGATCCCGACACATACGGGCTGCCTGCGGATCCCCAGGTGAGTCTTACCACTTACTTCTGGAACGTGGCCCTTCGTCCCGTTAAGACCCTGGCTGCCATCGGCCTGGCTGTCGGATTCATGAATAACTTCATCAACAAGAAGGCGGAAGAAAAAAATAAAAAAGGTCAAAAAGAGATGGTAGAATAATAATA
>SKLX01000161.1 GCA_007121375.1 Bacillota bacterium
ATTGAAAGAGTTGTCCGGATTAACAGGGTGGCCAAAGTGGTAAAAGGCGGTAGGCGCTTTAGCTTTAGTGCCCTGGTAGTGGTTGGAGATGGACAGGGGAAAGTTGGCGCTGGCCTGGGTAAAGCTGGGGAAGTCCCTGAAGCTATACGAAAAGCTATTGATGATGCCAAGAAAAACATGGTAAAAGTGCCCCTGGTAGAAGATACCATACCCCATGAAATCCTGGGAAGGTTTGGAGGCGGAAAGGTTCTTATGAAGCCGGCCTCCAAAGGTACAGGAGTGATTGCCGGTGGTCCCGTAAGGGCTGTCCTTGAATCTGCCGGTATTAAAGATATTTTAACTAAATCCCTGGGCTCAGCAAATGCCACAAATATGGTTAAGGCTACCATGCAAGGGTTAAAAGAACTTAAAAGAGCTGAAGAGGTATCCAGGCTTCGCGGTAAATCAATTTCTGAACTTCTAGGTTAGGAGGTTTTAGCCATGAAAACACTTCGCATAACTCTGGTTAAAAGCCCCATAGGCTATTCAAAAAACCAGCGGGCTGCAGTTAAGAGCCTGGGATTGAACAAATTAAATGCCAGCAGAGTGCACCAGGATACTCCCGCTATAAGGGGCATGATTAAGAAGGTGCAGCACCTGCTTAAAGTAGAGGAAATACAGGAAGAAGATAAGACAGCAACCAGCTAAAAGGGGGTGTAGACAGTGCGCTTACATGAACTAAAAAGACCTGCCGGATCCAGAAAAAAGGCTAAAAGAAAAGGTCGAGGGATAGGTTCCGGTATAGGGAAAACTGGGGGCCGCGGCCACGGCGGGCAAAGGTCTCGTTCCGGTGGAAGGGTAAGACCCGGTTATGAAGGAGGCCAAATGCCCTTACAGCAGCGTCTTCCTAAGAAGGGTTTTAATAATCCCTTGAAAAAAGAAAAGGCAGAGGTTAATATAAAGTCTTTAAACCTTTTTGAAGAAGGAACGGAGATAACTCCTCAGCTTTTGCTCCAGGAGGGAATTGTTAAATCTATTAAAAATGGAGTAAAAGTTTTAGGCCAGGGGGAACTGGATAAAAGTTTAACCATCAAAGCCCATTCCTTCAGTAAGAAAGCAGTAGAAAAGATTGAGGCTTCTGGCGGTAAGGCAGAGGTGATATAATGCTGGATACGATTCGCGGTGCCTGGAAAATATCCGAGCTGCGGGGAAGGATTATTTTCACCCTGCTTATGTTCGTTGTTTTTCGCCTGGGCTCCCACATACCTGTTCCAGGGATTGATGTGGCCCAGCTCCAGGAGTTTTTCAGGGGAGACGATTTGTTCGGTTTTTTAAATGTTATTGGGGGAGGAGCCCTCAGCAACTTTACTATATTTGCCATGAGCATTACCCCTTATATTAACGCCTCCATTATCATGCAGCTCTTAACGGTGGTTATTCCCAAGCTGGAGGAGCTGTCTAAAGAAGGCGACGAGGGCAGAAAAATTATTAACAGGTACATCCGTTATGGAACGGTAGGTCTGGCTCTTATTCAAGCTATAGCCATGACCTTTGGATTGATCAGGGGAGCAATCATTAACCCCACCCTTTTATCTTATATTACCATCATTGTTGCCCTTACGGCGGGCACTGCCTTTTTAATGTGGCTGGGGGAACAGATTTCGGAAAAGGGCATTGGTAACGGTATTTCCCTTATTATCTTTGCAGGAATTATAGCTAGTTTTCCTGAGGGAGTAGCCATGCTTTATGAAAGAATTCGAGTGGGGCAGGCTAATATTCCGGCCATGGTAGCCATAGGAATATTTTTGTTGGCTTTAATTGTATTTATTATCGCTTTGACCCAGGGAGAGAGAAGGGTTCCCGTTCAGTATTCCAAGAGGGTTGTGGGGCGGAAACTATACGGTGGTCAGACCACCCATATTCCCATGAAGGTAAACCAGGCTGGAGTTATACCGGTAATTTTTGCTTCCTCCATATTAATGTTTCCACCAACCCTGGCCCAGTTTGTAAATCACCCGGTGGCAATTAGTATTGCTGACCTTTTTGCCTGGGGAACTCCCTTAAACACAATATTATATTTTCTCCTTATAGTATTTTTCACTTATTTTTATACAGCTATACAGTTTAATCCTGTAGATGTTGCCCAGAATATTAAAAAGTACGGTGGTTTTATCCCAGGGCTAAGGCCGGGGAGGCCTACAGCAGAGTTTTTAGAAAGGATCGTGTCCAGGATAACCTTTGTAGGTGCCATGTCTCTGGCTGTTATCTGCACTCTTCCCATATTAATACAAAATGTAACGGACCTTAACTTGATTTTCACTGGAACGGCCCTTATCATTGTAGTGGGTGTATCCCTTGAGACAGTTAAACAGATTGAAAGTCACCTGCTTATGAGGCATTACCAGGGTTTCATGCGGTAAGGATCCAGGAGGCAGTTATGATAACTTATAAATCTGATCAGGAAATAATTATTATGAGGCAGGCAGGAAGAATGGTTGCTTCCACTCACCAGATGCTGTCTAAGTTGATAAGGCCGGGGATCACTACTGCCGAACTTGACGTGGCGGCAGAGAAGTTTATCCGGTCCCAGGGGGGTGAACCTGCATTTAAGGGCTACCACGGTTTTCCCGCCAGTATCTGTACTTCCATAAATGAAGAGGTGGTACATGGTATACCCAGCTTGAGAAGGCTTAAAGAAGGAGATATAATAAGCATTGACGTGGGAGTTCGCTACAAGGGTTATTATGGTGACGCTGCCGTTACCCATCCCGTTGGTGAAATAAATTCTAATGTAGAAAAGCTTTTGGAGATAACTCGCCAGTCCTTTTATCAGTGCCTGACATATGCCCGTATGGGATACCGACTTTCAGATATATCCCATTCTATTCAAAACTACGTGGAATCCCAGGGATTTAACGTGGTGCGAAATTATGTGGGTCACGGCATAGGGAGTGAAATGCACGAAGAACCCCAGGTACCTAACTTTGGAAAGCCCGGGAGGGGCCCCCGGTTGGAAAAGGGGATGACCCTGGCCATTGAGCCCATGGTAAATGCAGGCACCTGGAAAGTGGAAACTCTGGAGGATAAATGGACAGTAGTAACCAGTGACAGAAGTTTTTCCGCTCACTTTGAGCACACCATAGCTATAGGTGAAGGTGACCCGGAAGTTCTTACGGAGTGTTGAATAATTAACATTCTTCACTCACCTGGGAAGGGAGGTAAGTCTTTTGGATGTTCCGAGAGTAGGTCAGCTGGTTTGCTCTTATAAAGGAAGGGATAAGGGAAATTATTACCTGATAACGGAAATTGTAGATGAAAAGTATGTACAGGTGGCCAACGGAAGCACCCGAAAGATTAATCAGCCCAAGAAAAAGAATATTAAACACCTGAAGTTTTTTCCCCACGTAGATAATGATTTGGGCAGCCGTTTAAGTTCAGGTAATACAAGTAATGAAAAGCTGGTCAGATCTATAAATAGATTGCTGCAGGGAGTTGAAAGAGAGGAATAAAAAGGGAGGTTTTGCTACCCCATGTCCAAAAAGGATGTAATTGAAGTAGAAGGAACTGTGGTGGAACCTTTACCCAATGCCATGTTCAGGGTAGAAATTGAAGGAGGCCACAAAATACTGGCTCATGTGTCGGGAAAAATAAGGATGCATTTTATTCGCATTCTACCAGGAGACCGAGTTTTGGTTGAGTTATCCCCATACGATCTAACTCGAGGACGAATTACTTATCGTTACAAGTAAGGAGGCATAAGTGCAATGAAAGTGAGACCGTCCGTAAAAACCATTTGTGAAAAATGTAAAATAATTAAGCGTAAAGGAAAGGTTGTTATTATTTGCGACAACCCCAAGCATAAGCAAAAGCAGGGGAAATAAGTTCTTTCTTTGGCATACCATGCATAATATGGGTTTAAAAGGGAATCCTAGTTGTTTGTTATCTTTTATTATAAAAGGGAGGTGGAAGAGTGGCACGTGTAGCAGGAGTGGATTTACCCAGGGAAAAAAGAGTTGAAATAGCTCTCACTTATATATTTGGAATAGGGAAAAGGACTGCTAAAAAAATAGTCGAAAGGACAGAAATTAATCCCCGCACCCGGGTCAGGGATTTGACAGAAGATGAAATAGGCCGGCTGAGGGAGGTTATTGACAAGGAATACAAGGTTGAAGGTGATCTGCGCCGGGAAGTAACCATGGATATTAAAAGGTTAATTGAAATTGGAAGTTACCGGGGTATTCGACATCGCCGGGGGTTACCCGTAAGGGGACAGAATACAAAAAATAATGCCCGGATCAGGAAAGGTCCCAAGCGTACCGTTGGGATAAGAAGAAAGTAATTAAAAGGAGGGAAAGCTATGGCCAAGAGGAAAACAACAGCCCGTACCAAGCGTAAAGAACGTAAAAATATAGAAAGTGGAATTGCCCATATTAAATCTACTTTTAATAATACCATTATTACCATTACTGATTTAAACGGAAATGGATTATCTTGGGCCAGCGCAGGTGCTGTAGGATTTAAAGGTTCCAGGAAGTCTACTCCTTTTGCAGCCCAGATGGCTGCTGAGAATGCTGCCCGGGCTGCTATGGAGCACGGTCTACGGCAGGTAGAAGTTGTGGTTAAAGGGCCGGGAGCCGGACGAGAAGCGGCTATAAGGTCTTTACAGGCTGCAGGCCTGGAAGTTAATTTAATTAAAGACGTAACACCAATACCCCATAACGGCTGCAGGCCGCCTAAGAGGAGAAGGGTTTAATAATACAGTTAATACATGGAGGTGTAAAATTAGGTAATGGCAAGATATCGAGGTTCTGTTTGCCGACTTTGTCGAAGGGAAGGACTGAAACTATATCTTAAAG
>SKLX01000140.1 GCA_007121375.1 Bacillota bacterium
CATATCTTCTCCTGTTAATTCTCCTACCTTTATAATCTTTTTTAAGACATTCTCATCAATTAAAAAGTTCTGCCCGTACTTCTTACTTAGTTTCAAGTTATATTTTTTTATTATCTCAACAGTATTCCCCGGGGAAACTATTTTCATCAATAATTCAACCCTTCCCTAATTCGATTAAAAAAGCCGCCTTCCCCTTTTCAGGAAAGAAAGCGGCCTTTGTTTACTGAAGAATGTAAACCTTTAGATTTCTTCTACCAAACCTTAAGGCTTCCTCATGTTTTTCCATTAAAATATCTATCCTGTTGCCCCGGATGGCACCTCCCGTGTCCACAGCCCTACCATAACCTATACTTTCTATATAAAGGAGGGACTCCATGGGTATTACCGCCGGGTCTACTGCAATTAAATGGGGGTTATCCCTGGTTCCATCTCCTGGCACTGCCGTCTTACCTGTAGACGTTATACCCCTTCCATGGGTTCCGGTACACTGGACACAGGTGCAGTAAGCAGTAGCAGAAACATTTATAGCTTCTACAAATCTAAGGGTATAACCTCCCCGGGAAATCGAGGTATTGGCACCAACCTCTTTTATGCGATCTTTTTTGCCTTCGATAACCGAGGTAGATATAACTTTCCTATCAATTTCTTCCCCTTCCATTTTTGTGACTCTAACATAGTCTTCCTGGGTTCCGGGCTTTCCTTCCTGGATAACCTGGTACATACCCTTATCCATAGAAGGGTTAATTTTCCTGTGGGTAGAATAGGGTATTTCCTCTAGCTGGGTAACATACTCCCTTTCCAGGCTGAGTACTACTACCTCCATCCTTTCCTCCACGGGACTATGTAAAGGCGGTTCAACCTCATCATAATCATTATTTCCCAATTTTAACCCATCCAGTATCTCCTGCACCTTTGCCCCGGTAGTCCATACAACTTCTCGTTCCTCCCCCATTTTAACATATACGGGGAAAGCCCTTCTTAAATATATTCTCATATCCCTTCTCAAGGACTCACCAGGAGAAGGATATATTTCGTCCCCGGGTCTTAAATCAATATTGACCTCCTCCAGGACATCTCCAACCGTTGCCTTCCAGGTAGTCAGGTTTACTGCTTCCTCCCCTTCAACATTTAAAGTAATTTCCTTTTGGTAATAACCATTACTGTAAGATACAATCACAGCTCCTAAAAGGCAGCATAACATAAAAACCAGTAAGAAATTATCCTTAACCCATTTACCTGAAGGCAGGCTAAAGTCTTTACCTAAAAAATTCATTTTTTCCAACCCCCTCATGGTAACGGCTATTTTACTTTAAAAACAAGCCTTTGTCAAATATTATTTAACTTATTAATTAATTTTTTGCTTATTTAGATGTGTAGCTGACGTGTGATGTTTTTTATATATTTATATTATATTTTTTATATATTAATGGCAATACTTGCTTTTGGATAGTCTGTGTCATACCTAATTTATTATGAAACATTATACATATTATACATATTCTTATCTTTTATCCTTTAACACAAAAAAGCACGGCTTAAGCCGTGCCAATAAAAAATGTGTTAAAATTAATCCAGGTTAAAGACCCTCCTGGTATTATCATAAGTAGCCTGGGCTAAGTCCTCCCACCTGTCCCCCCGCAGGGAGGCTATTCTTTCCAGGGTAAACTTTACATAGGAGGGTTCATTCCTCTTTCCCCTAAAAGGAACGGGAGCCAGGTAAGGGCAGTCCGTTTCCACCAGCATTCTGTTCAGGGGAAGTTTTTTAGCAACCTCCTGGAGCTTATCCGACTTTTTAAAGGTAACAGGCCCGGCTATAGATATATAAAACCCCATATCTATACATTTTTGCGCCATATTCCAATCCCCGGAAAAACAGTGAAGAACTCCTCCGTTTTCTCCCCCTTTTTCCTCCTCCAGGATTTTTAATATGTCATCATGGGCTTCCCGGTCATGGATTATCACGGGATACCTTATTTCCCGGGCTACCCGTAACAGCTCCCGGAACACTTCCTTCTGTTTTTCCCGGGGGGATAAATCCCGGTAGTAATCTAATCCTATTTCCCCTAGGGCCACTACTTTTTCCTTTTGAGCCAGCTTTTTTAACCTTTCCTGATAGTTATCCGGCACCTTACCCGCTTCATGGGGATGTATGCCCACGGAAGCATAAATTGAATTATAATCCTCGGCCAGCTTTACCGCTGCCAAAGAAGTTCTTAGATCATATCCCAGGTTAATAATCAGCCTTACTCCTTTATCCTGGGCCCGCTTGATAACTTCTTCCTCATCGCTTTTGAAAGCCTTATCAATTAAATGGGCATGAGAATCTGCTATACTAACCATCTACATCACCCTGCTTCCCGGGGCAATATCCCTTTCTACCGCTGATAATACAATGTTCCCCTGGCCATCCTCCGCTGCCAGGATCATTCCCTGGGATTGAACCCCCCTGATTTTGGCCGGTGCCAGGTTAGCTATATAGAGAACCTTCTTTCCCTTCAATTCCTCAGGAGCATAACTCTCTGCAATACCGGCCACTACCTGCCTTTCTTCCTCTCCCAGACTCAGTTTAATTTTTAATAACCTGTCTGCCTTGGGTATTTTTTCTGCCTCAATTATTTCTGCTACCCTTAAGTCCATTCGGGTAAAATCTTCAATGTTTATTTCTTTTTCCCCGGCCTTTCTTTCGTCGGCCTTTTTAGCATCCTTACCCTTATCTTCCTTTTCCTTCTTAGTTTTTTCCCTGGACTGAGGCTTTTCTCCATCTTCTTCCGTCAATTCAATCCTGGGAAATAGAACTTCTGGCTTTTCTACCTTTATTCTACCTTTAATCTGCCCCCAATTCAGGCTTTCCCAGGCATGAAGCTCCTTTTGCCCTTCAATGCCTATCTGCTTCCAGATTCTTTGGGGTGTCCTGGGCATAAAGGGCTGTAAAAGAAGGCTTATAATCCTTATAACTTCTACCAGGTGGTAAAGCACCGTGTTTAACCTTTCCCTTTTTCCTTCCCGGTTAAGGGCCCAGGGGGCAGTTTCGTCAATATACTTGTTAGCCCTTCCGATTAACTTCCAAAGCTCAGCCAGGGCAGCGCTAAACTGGAGTTTATCCATCAACTTCTCCATTTCTCCCGGGGTTGTCCGGGCAAGTTCCTGGAGCTCCCGGTCTAACCCTTCAATCTCTCCTGAGGGTTCTTCTACTACTCCCCCGGCAAACTTTTGGATCATATTTAAACTTCTGTGGAGGAGATTACCCAGGTCATTAGCCAGATCATAATTAATCCTCTGGATTAAAGCCTCGGGAGAAAAAACTCCATCAGCCCCAAAGGTAATTTCCCTGAGAAGAAAATATCTGATGGCATCAGACCCGTACTGGTCTACCAGTATGGTGGGGTCGATAACATTACCCCTGGATTTGGACATTTTCCCCTCCTCCAGCAACAACCAGCCGTGACCGAATACCTGCCTGGGAAGAGGTTCTCCCAGAGCCATCAAGAATATGGGCCAGTATATAGTATGAAAACGTACTATTTCTTTTCCGATGAGCTGCACATCAGCAGGCCAGTATTTATAATATTTTTCCGGGTTATGGGGATAGCCTAAAGCTGTAATATAGTTGCTGAGGGCATCCAGCCAGACATATACAACGTGCTCTTCGTCAAAGGAAACGGGAATTCCCCACTGGAAGGAAGTCCTGGAAACGCATAGCTCCTCCAGTCCCGGCTTTAAAAAATTATTGATCATTTCATTTTTTCGAGAAGGAGGCTGAATAAACTCATCATTCTCCAGGATATGTTGATAAAGGCGATCAGCATACCTGGACATCCGGAAAAAGTAGCTTTCCTCGGAAACAAACTCCAGTTCCATCCCACAATCAGGGCATTTTCCCTGGGGAGCCTGCCTTTCCCTCCAGAAGGATTCACAGGGGGTACAGTAAAGGCCTTCATATTTATCCTTGTAAATATCCCCCTGGTCATAGAGCTTTTTAAAAATAGCCTGAACAGATTTTTTATGCCTTTCCTCGGTGGTGCGAATAAAGTCATCATAAGATATATCCAGTATGCCCCAAAGATCTTTTATCCATGACACAATCTCATCTACAAAAACCTGGGGAGATTTACCCGATTCCCTGGCCCGCCTCTCTATTTTCTGGCCATGCTCATCAGTCCCAGTTAAAAACCACACATCATAACCCGTTAACCGCTTAAACCGGGCCATGGCATCAGCGGCTACCGTAGTATAACAGTGGCCAATGTGGAGCTTATCACTGGGATAGTAAATGGGAGTAGTGATATAAAAAGTTTTATTTGACATCTTAGCCCTCCTCTACTTATTTTCTGCTTACTGATTATTTCCCTTTACATTTTAAATATGTAAAAGAAAAATCAAAAAACGCCCCTTTAAGGGGCGAAATATTTCGCGGTACCACCCTGTTTTCACCGCATCAGGACACGGCCTCCAACGGAATGAATGTTCCTGGATCATATCGGGATCCTCCGGCGAAACCTACTTTTCCCTTCAGCTCCGCTCTTCAGGGACCATCTTCTCCCGGCTTTCCCTTTCCGGCTCTCACCTTTCTCCGGATTCTCTGTAAAAAGCTCCCCCGGGATACTCCTTCCCCTCATCAGGTCAGCTTATTTTTTTAAATATATTATCCCATAAACCTTTTCCTGTCAAGGAAAAGGTTTATTAGGCCTCCAGCCCCATGCTTTTTCCTGAATTTAGCAGTAAGCTCACCAGCTTTTTACCCTTTCGGCCAAATGCCTTTAAGAATAGGTCTATAATACTATTTATTATGAAAATTTACTTTTTTAGTAATAAAAGTATTGCCTTCCTTGGG
>SKLX01000106.1 GCA_007121375.1 Bacillota bacterium
AAATGTATGTCGTAATGATGTTGTATCCTACCTGTTATTTTTACAGGAAAAGGGGAGGGCTTCCTCAACTATTTCCAGAAATTTAGCCTCTATGAGGTCTTTTTTTCATTTTTTAATTCAGGAAAAGTTATTAGGCCATGATCCTTCTTCAAGCCTGGATTCTCCCAAACAGGAAAAAAAATTGCCGGAGACTTTAACTATAAAAGAGGTAGACCTGCTTCTCAGCCAACCTGATACCAGGGAGGTTACGGGTATAAGGGATAAATCAATGCTGGAAGTACTGTATGCTACCGGGATCCGGGTTTCTGAAATAATCTCCTTGAATACCATGGATTTGAATATTGAGAATGGTTACATAAGGTGTCGAGGGAAAGGTAATAAGGAAAGAATCATACCTCTGGGAAAAGTGGCTATAAAAGACACCAGGGATTATTTAGAAAATTCTCGCCACAAACTGGTTAAAAATGATAGTGAAGATTCCCTGTATGTTAACCACCATGGGAACAGGTTAACCCGCCAGGGGTTTTGGAAAATTATTAAAAAATATTCAAAACAGGCTAATATCAGCCGGAAAATAACGCCCCATACTTTGAGGCATTCTTTTGCTACCCACCTCTTAGAAAATGGGGCAGATTTACGTTCAGTTCAGGAAATGTTGGGGCATGCTGACATATCCACTACCCAAATTTACACTCATATTACTCGAAAAAAATTAAAGGGTGTTTACGAAAAAGCTCATCCCCGGGCTTAAAAATAAATAAGGAGCATTATAATGGTAAGCCGAGCCCTAATAATTATTCTTGATGGATTGGGAGTAGGAGCCCTACCGGATGCTCACCTCTACGGTGATGAAAATACCAACACTCTGGGGAATATGGACCGGGTGATGGGAGGACTTAATCTTCCGGAACTGGAGAAAATGGGCCTGGGGAATATCATCCCCCTGAAAGGGGTTAAGCCCCAGGAAAAACCAACCGCCTCCTATGGGAAAATGGCAGAAAAATCTGTAGGTAAGGATACTATTACCGGCCATTGGGAAATGGCTGGTTTAATTTTGGAGGAATCTTTTCCCCTTTATCCCAAGGGTTTTCCCCGGGAAATTATAGGACCTTTTGAGGAGGCCATCGGTAGAAAAGTCCTGGGCAACAAAGTTGCTTCCGGGACAGAGATCATTGAAGAATTAGGGGAAGAACACCTTAAAAGGGGAGAACCCATAGTTTATACTTCTGCCGATAGTGTCTTTCAAATAGCAGCCCATGAAGAAAAAGTTCCACCTGAACTTTTATATAAATGGTGTAAAAAGGCCAGGGAGTTACTTCAGGGGAAATATGCGGTGGGAAGGGTGATTGCCCGCCCCTTTGAAGGTAAACCAGGAAGTTTTAAACGTACCAGCGGGAGAAAGGATTATCCCCTGAAACCCTTTACCAAAACCCTACTGGACCTGATGAAGGAAAAGGGGCAGGAGGTGATTTCCGTGGGTAAAGTTAATGATATCTTTGGAGGTTCGGGAATAACCCGTTCATACCCAACCAAAAGCAATAAAGAGGGGATGGAGAAAATAAATCAGGTTCTATCCCTGGAATTTCAGGGCCTTGTTTTTGCCAACCTGGTAGATTTTGATATGCTTTACGGGCATCGGAATGACTTTAAAGGTTTTTGCCAGGCCTTAAAGGAATTTGATGAGTTCCTGCCCCGGTTAAAGGAAAGGTTAAGGGCAGGAGATATTCTTATCATTACTTCCGATCACGGTTGTGATCCCACCGCTCCCGGAACGGACCATACCCGGGAATATGTCCCTTTGCTGGTTTATGGTAAAGGATGCAGGAAGGGAGTAAACCTTGGTACCCGGGAGACTTTTTCTGATATGGCAGCTACCCTGGCAGAATTATTTAGAATAGAAGGAATTGAAAATGGGGTTAGTTTTGCTGGAAAGATTTTGGGAGAGGATTTATATGAAAGCTTATGATTTGATTTTAAAAAAAAGAAATGGAGATCCTCTGGGGAAAGAGGAACTGGAGTTTTTGGTGGAGGGATATGTTAAAGAAAAAATCCCCGACTATCAAATAGCTGCCTTTTTAATGGCCCTTTTTTTTCGCGGCATGACCAGCCAGGAACTGACAGATTTTACGCAGATCATGGCCTCCTCAGGGGACATGATGGATCTTTCCTCCATACCCGGGATAAAGGTAGATAAACACAGCACGGGAGGAGTAGGAGACAAAACTACCCTTATACTAGCTCCCCTGGTAGCGGCTGCAGGGGTCCCCGTAGCTAAAGTGTCCGGCAGATGCCTGGGGCATACGGGGGGAACCATAGATAAATTAAGTTCCATCCAGGGATTTAAAACGGAATTATCGGTAAAAGAATTCCTGGAAAAGGTCAGGGAAAGGGGGCTGGCTGTGGTGGGACAGGCAGCCAACCTGGTTCCCGCCGATAAGAAGCTTTATGCATTAAGGGATGTAACGGCGACGGTGGACAGCATCCCCTTGATTGCCAGCTCCATCATGAGTAAAAAATTGGCTTCTGGGGCAAAGGGGTTAGTCCTGGACGTAAAGGTAGGAAAAGGAGCCTTTTTGAAAACCCGGGAGGAAGCCAGGGAACTGGCCCGGGCCATGGTTGATACGGGTAACAGAGCAGGGTTAAAAACGGTAGCACTTCTAACGGATATGAACCAGCCCCTGGGAAAGGCTGTAGGAAATGCCCTGGAAGTTAAAGAGGCTGTTGCTACCCTTATGGGCCGGGGACCTGATGATTTAACCCACCTGTGCCTTGCCCTGGGTTCCCACATGCTGGTTTTGGGAGGAAAAGTTAAAACTCCTGAAAGGGGTAGGAAAATATTAGAGGAAATTCTTTACTCGGGAAAAGGACTGGAAAAATTCAGGGAATTAATTGAAGGCCAGGGAGGAAAAGGTGAGATAATAGATAAACTGGAGCTTTTACCCCTGGCCTCCCATATAAAAATATATGAAGCTCCCCAAAGGGGGTTCATTAAAGAAATAAATGCTTTAAAAGTAGGAAAGGCAGCCATGGCTTTGGGTGCCGGGAGGGAAAAAAAGGAGGACCCCATTGACCTGTCAGTAGGAATAGAATTAAGCAAGAAGGGTGGGGAGTGGGTAGAAAAAGGAGAACCCCTTTTTTTCCTCCACAGCAATCATAAACATAAAGAAGAGGAAGCCCTGGAGATACTAAAGGATGCTATTTCCCTGACAAAAGAAGAAACTCCAACTTTTCCTTTAATTTATGAAGAAGTTTACTAGGCGGAATAACTTATTATTCCTATATTTAAATTGGATGGTATTTTTCAGTTAAAAGCAGGTTTACCTGCTTTTTTTGTATTTTTTTAGAGAAACCGAGGGAAAATAATTATGTGTAAAAAAAGGTGAATGTAAATAATCAATAAGGGGGAGTTTTTTATGTATTTTAGACAAAAAAAGAGACTTATTGCCCTGTTTACCCTTACAGTTATTTTCCTGGTATTATTTTTGACTCCTGCAGGGGCTGCAGAGACAAAATTTGAGTTAGAGGCAGAGGCTGCTATCTTGATAGATGCTCTGGCAGGGAACATCTTATATGAAAAGAATATACATGAGCCTTTACCTCCCGCCAGCATAACCAAAATTATGACTCTCCTACTTGCCCTGGAAGCCATAGAAGAGGGTAAGGTCAGCCTGGGGGAAGAAGTGGTGGTCAGTGAGCGGGCAGCATCCATGGGTGGTTCACAGATTTTCCTAAGCCCGGGAGATGTGGTTACTATGGAGGAGCTTTTAATAGGAATTGCGGTAGGATCGGGGAACGATGCTTCTGTAGCGGTAGCAGAACATATTGCCGGATCCCTGGAAGGGTTTGTAGACATGATGAATGAAAGGGCCTCCCAGCTGGGTATGGACCATACTGTCTTTCAAAACGCCTGCGGTCTCCATATAGAGGGACATGTGACTACCGCTTATGATATTGCCCTTATGTCCCGGGAACTCCTTAAGTATCCTGAAATTCATGAATGGTTTACCATCTGGTTGGATGAGGACTTTTTAAAGGGAAGAATCAGTGTAGAAGAAGGAATATACTTGAGTAATACAAACCGGATGGTCCGATATTATCCCGGATGCGATGGTTTGAAAACAGGTTATACCAGTCAGGCGGGCCACTGCATAGCAGCAACGGCCAGGAGGGATGATACTCGCTTTATTGCTGTAATATTAAATGCTCCCGACAGCAAAACCCGTTTTAATGAAGCTGGTGAACTTTTAGACTATGCTTTTGCTAACTTTGAAACAGTCCTTCTGGCAGAAAAGGGCCAGGTGATAGAGGAAGTCCAGGTAGAAAAAGGAAAAGAATCAACCGTTGAGTTAATCCTGCCGGAAGAGCTAGGAATCCTGGTGGAAAAGGCTGAAGTCCCTGATTTCGAAAAGGAAGTAGTGATAACCCATTCTCTAACGGCGCCCCTTACCGTTGGGGAGAAGTTAGGAGAGCTTATAATTAGCCGGGAGGGCCAGGAGGTACTTAAAAAGAATCTGGTAGCAGAAAAAAGTATTGATCGGGCTTCTCTTTTAGATATATTTCACAGAATATTGTCTGAATGGGTTAAGTTTGGTCGTTAACCTACACAATTAAAATTGCCGTGGGGCAATTTTTTTTTGCAGGAGAAAAGGCATTGATGTAGAATTATTTTCCATGTAGTGCAGGTTAAGGAAATACTTTTGAAGGAGAAAGGCGGTAGGAGAT
>SKLX01000148.1 GCA_007121375.1 Bacillota bacterium
AAAGCGCTGCTGTACTGGCAGAACCCGATACAGGCCATTTAAAAGCCCCGGTGGGAGGAAGAGATTAAGGGCTCCATAACCAGAGCCTGAGATTTTTAAGCACCCGCCAGCCCGGATCAGCTATTAAGCCTGTTCTGGCTTACGCTCCGGCTATGGAAGAGGGAATAATGTATCCGGGGACCGTCCTCTATGACGTTCCCACTACCTTTGGAGATTATACTCCCCGGAACTATGACCGGGCCTTCCTGGGGCCTGTCACCATGCGGGAAGCCCTTTACCGGTCCAGAAATGTTACCGCCGTTCAGGCTTATGAAAAAATATCTCCCCAGGTAGGCATAGATTATGCCCAGAGGTTAGGCATTACTTCCATTGATGATAGGGATATCGGAGGCCTCTCTCTGGTCTTGGGTGGATTCACCTATGGAACCAAACCCATTGATATGGCCCAGGCTTTTGGTGTATTTGCTAACCAGGGAATAAAAACTCCATTAACCAGCATTCTTGAAATTACCGATGCCGAAGGCAACACCCTTTACCGTCATAATCCCAGTCCTGAGTTAGTAATAAGTGAAACCACTGCCTTCATGATAACTGATGTCCTTAAAGATGTTTCCACCCGGGGAACGGCCAGCCGGTTATATAATGAAGCCGGGGGGCGCCCTATAGCCTCCAAGACGGGAACTACCTCGGATAACAGGGATGTGTGGCTGGTTTCATATACCCCAGATTATGTCCTTTCCACCTGGATGGGTTACGATATCCAGAAAATGGGTAAGGTTGACAGCACCGCCTGGCCCCGCCGCATGTCGGGGGAAATCATGAAACAGGTTCATGCTGAACTGCCCGTCAGAGATTTTGAGCAACCACAGGGTTTAACCCAGGAAGGAATTTGTTCCGTTTCAGGAAAGTTAGCAGGAGAGCACTGCCCTTCCGAAGACACTACCTCCGACTGGTATCCCAGGGAACATGCACCATCCAGCCGATGCGACATACATGTAACGATGGAGGTATGCGCTGAAACAGGTTTACTGCCCGCAGAGTTTTGCCCGCACCTGGAAGAAAGAGTTTTTATTCAGATACCAGAAGACGATGATAGGAATTGGGATGAAATCCTTACTGAAGAAGATCGACTGGCTCCGACGGAAACCTGTGGTGTGCATACCGAAAGGCCGCCGGCACCAGTAGGCCTTAGACTAAGTAGCAGTTCTTCAGGTGATGAAGTATACCTGAGCTGGAACTACCCGGATAGGCAGATGAAAGGTTTTAACATTTACAGACAAACTGAGGGTGGAGAAAGGATAAAGCTAAATGATGAGCTAATTTCTGCTCAAGCTTTCAGGGACGAAAATACCCGTCCAGGAATAACCTACCAGTATGAAATCACTGCCGTTAACGAAGGAGGAATAGAATCCCTTCCTCTTCTGGGCTCAACAACCACCGATGAACCGGGATCTTCTCCTGGTAGAACACCAGAGGAAAATGATAATAACGATGATAAAGATGAAGATAATGACAATAATAATGGAGAAAATGACAATAATGATGGAGAAAATGATGAATCGAGTAACGATAATAATAACCGCCTACCCAACGACAACAATAGAGACACCCTCCATAACAACAGCGGGGATAACAAAGACAAGAAAAAAGAAGATGAGGTAAGTTAATCTTACCAAAACCACTCTTACTAAAAAACAAAAGAGGGGAAGAACTATTCAGATATTAGTTCTTCCCCTCTTTATTTTACTATCAATCTAATTTATTAGCAGTGCTTATTTTCCCTTAATCCGGTCCTTACATTAAAGTAACTAGGGTAACTCCTGCCCCTCCCTCTTCATGGGTCCCCAGGCGGAAGGATTTTACCTGGCTGTGGGTAGATAAATAATCGTGGAGACCTTTCCTCAAAGCTCCGCTTCCCTTTCCGTGAATTAAGTCAACCCGGCTCAAACCGGCCAGGTAAGAATCATCAAGATACTTATCTACTTTGTCTATAGCTTCCTCCAAAGTGTCTCCCCTTAAATCCAGCTGGCTCTTTATTTCCCTGCTTTTTCTCAAGGAAACCCCTGAGGTAGTGCTCTTTTCCCGTTTTTCTTCTCTCTGGGTCTCTTCTTTGACCTCTGCCAGGTCTGAATGATTGGTACTTATTTTCATTACTCCTGCCTGTACATTTACTTCCCCTGATTCGGTAAAATCTAAGATAGTGCCCTTTTGTTTCAGACTCTTAATATAAACTGTTTGGCCTTTTTTAAGTTCTTCCGGCTCAAGATGGGAGGAATTATCAAACTCCTCAATCTCCTCCAGGAGAACCTCCCTTTCTTCCTTTATTCCTTCCCTGGCCTGGTGCTGCAGGTGATGTCTTACCTTTTCGTCCTTCTCCCGGGCTGTTTTTTCCACTTCCTTTATAATACTTTCAGCCCTTCTTTTTGATTGATTAACAATAGCAAGGGCTTCCTCCCGGGCTTTTTGCAGGATATCCTTTTTTCTCTTTTCCAGCTGTGCTGCCTCTTCCTCCAGTTTTTTCTTGAGGCGTTCTATCTCCTCCCGGTCCTCTTCCATAGATTTTTGATGCCGGTATATTTTTCTCTGACTTTCCTCCAGGTTTTCCATCAACCGCTTTAACTTTAGCTGCTCTTCACCCATATAATCCTTGGCTCTTTCAATGATTTCACCCTGGAGGCCCAGGCGGAAAGCAACTTCGAAGGCATTGCTGCTTCCTGCCACCCCCTGTAAAAGCCGGTAAGTAGGCTGAAGGGTTTCGGGATCAAATTCTACGGAAGCATTTTCCATTTCCTCCTGGTCGTAGGCAAAATGTTTTAAAGAACTGTAATGGGTGGTGGCAATGGTCCGGGTCCTTAAAGAATGGAAATGCTCCAGTATGCTCATCCCCAGGGCAGCACCTTCTGTGGGGTCCGTTCCCGCCCCCAGTTCATCCAGGAGCACCAGGGACCTGCTGTTTGCCTCTGTTAAAATATTTATAATGTTTTTCATGTGCCCGGAAAAGGTGCTCAAGGATTGTTCAATATTTTGCTCATCCCCTATATCGGCAAAAACCCCATCAAAAATACAGGTTTCCGTTCCTGCTTCCGCCGGAACATGGAGTCCTGCCATGGCCATCAAATTTAAAAGGCCTATGGTTTTTAGAGTAACGGTTTTTCCTCCCGTATTGGGACCGGTAATCACCATGGTATGGCATTTTTGCCCCAATTCCACGCTTATAGGGACAACCTCCCCTTTCAGGAGGGGGTGTCGCCCCAGGATAACCCGAAAATAACCCTCATCGTTAAGGCGTGGTTCATTGGCCTCCATGTCTAAGCTCAATCTGGCCTTGGATAAAACAAAATCTATTTCTGCTACCGTGTTAAGGGTTTCCCAAATTTCTTCACTGACCTGGGATAGGCCACCACTGAGGTCCCTTAATATTTTTTCTACTTCTTTCTTTTCTTCCGACTGGAGACTTCCCAGTTTGTTATTGGCTTCCACTACCGCCATAGGCTCTATAAAAACAGTGGCTCCGCTGGCCGATTGATCATGGACGATCCCCGAAACATAACCCTTGCATTCTGCCTTTACAGGGACCACATACCGGTTATTTCTCTGGGTAACGATGTTTTCCTGAAGGTACTTGTTTATGCCAGGATTTCTTGTTATTTTGTCCAGTTCCTTCTGGACCTGGCTCCTGGTCCTTCTCATGTCTGTCCTGATTTTTCTTAAAGAATCTGAAGCTTTATCTACTACTTCTCCATTTTCATTGACTGTCCTTAACAATTTTTCTTCCAGATCGGTAAAAGTTTTTACTGCCTTTCCCAGGGCCAAGAGTTCCCCCTGGCTGTCTTCAAGCAAAGCCCTTCGAATTTTTCGAAAAGTGGATAGGGTTTCTCCCGCCTCCCTTAATTGAAAGGAGGTTAAAATTCCCCCTCTTCTGCATCGGGCCAAAAAGGGCCTTAAATCTACAACCTCCGAAAGGTCCAGGTTGGTTTTCACCAAAAAAGCACAGCCATCAGAAGTTTCCTTTTGCCACTTTTGCACCATCTTCAAGTTGGAAACAGGCTTCAGGTCCTCTGCCAGTTCGCGACCCATATAGGTGTCGCATCTGCCCTGCAGCATTTCATTTATTTTATTAAACTCCAGTAATTCTAAAGTCTTTTTCATCTTTAGTTTTGGGTAGCCCCCTTATTTTCCATTATTTCTTTTATTTTGCTCCTGGAAATACCGGAAACATGAGGGTTGCCGGCAATATAATAGCGAAGGAGTCTGGCCCTGGCTACTCGAATCCCTACCCGGGGACTGGCTTCAATCTCTGGCTTCTCTCCCCTGTCTAAAATAACCAGGTCCCCTTCTAAAAGGTCCACACCGTTAAGTCCTTTATCAATGCCTAAAGCCTGGCAGAGCTTACCGGGACCGTTGGTAAGATTAAAAAAGTCTTCAACCCCTCTTCTTTCCTTCATTATATCTATCCCTTCCAGGGGCTCTAAAGCCCTGACCAAAACAGCTTCTCCCCGGCCTTTCTCCCGGGTTACCACGTTGAAACAGTAATACATACCGTAAATAAAATAAACATAAGCCCTTCCAGGAGGGCCAAACATCATTTCATTTCTTTTTGTTTTGCCCCGGGAGGCATGACAGGCGGGGTCATTGTGACTTAAATAAGCTTCCGTTTCGACAATTTTTCCCCTGACTTTTCCTTCGG
>SKLX01000014.1 GCA_007121375.1 Bacillota bacterium
AATTATTCTCTTTTGCTTTTCTCGGGTTACCGACTCAAAGGGCTTACCAAAACTCAAGGAGTCTCTTCGTGAACGCACTTCAATAAATACCAGGTATTCTTTGTCCCAGGCAACAAAATCAATTTCTCCTCGACTGCAGGTATAATTTTCATCACATATTTTATATCCTTCTTTTACCAGGTAAGATTTGGCCTCTCGCTCACCTGCTGTACCCACTTGCTTGCGGTCAATTAATTGTTTTTTTATCCCCAATTCCCCCCATCCCAGTTAAAGGAATGACGGTGAATGGGGGAAGGACCGTACAGTCTTAAGGCTTTAATATGCTCCTTTGTGGCATATCCTTTATGTTGAGAAAAACCATATTGGGGATAAACCCGATCATAATCCTCCATAATCCGATCTCTAGTCACTTTGGCTAAAACAGAAGCACAGGCAATACTTATACTCAAGCTATCACCTTTTATAACTGGATTTTGTGGAATATCCAGGCCAGGTATCTTAAAAGCATCCACCAGTACATATTCTGCTTTTACCTTTAAGCCTTTGATGGCCCTTTCCATGGCCTTTAGACCTGCCTGATATATATTATGGTCATCTATGGAGGAGGCATCCACAATACCTAAAGAAAAAGAAACAGCTTCATTTTTTATAAAATCAAAAAGCTTGTTTCTAAGGGAGGGAGTCAATTTTTTTGAGTCTTTAATCTCCTGTACAAATTTATAAGGGGGAAGGATTACCGCTGCCGCTACTAAAGGCCCTGCCAGGGGCCCCCGGCCTGCTTCGTCTACTCCAGCAATATTTTTAAATCCTTGAATCCACAAAGCTTTTTCGTAAAAAGCCATTTCTTCCACTCTTTTAATTTCCTGGTTTTTCTTTTTAATTCTTTTAATCCGAGCCTGGATAAGTTTATGTATACTCCTGCGATTTTCATTTCTTAATAGCTCCATTAAAAGCTCTTCATCATAATCATTTTTTTCCAACCAGAGGCTTACTTCTTGTACGGTCATTTTCCTGGAGTCTATCATCTTTATCTCTCCCTGTCTCAACTACTTAAAGGAGGCTCTTCCAGGGTGATTTTTCCTAAAAGGCCCTCTCTAAAATCCTTTAAAATTAAGTTTGAAGTTTTGAAAATGTCTACTTCTCCTCCTGCCTTTAAAAAACCCCTCCTTGAACCTATCCCTTTGATTATTTCTTCCAGGTTCTCCAAAGAAGGCCCTTCTTTAATGGCGTATCTATTAGATATTATTTCCCAATTTTCTTTACCAAGTACTTCCAGAAGACGATAAGCTAATTCAACGGTATCAAGCTGTTCGAATTTAACCGCTCCCGTAACAGCCAAGCGGAAAACTACCTCTTCATCCTCCATGTGAGGCCATAATATACCGGGGGTGTCTAAAAGTTCTATCCCGGGAGAAATTTTAATCCATTGTTTTCCCCGGGTAACTCCAGGTTTCCCTCCTGTTTTGGCTGCAGTCCTACCAACTAAAGAATTAATAAAGGAGGATTTCCCTACATTCGGTATTCCTATTACCATGGCCCTTACGGGCCTTTTACCTTTTGGCCCCTCCCTTTTAAGCTTACCCAGTAAAGTTTTAAGCTTTTTTATGCCATGACCTTTCATAGAATTTACAGCCACTGCCTGAAAGCCCTTTTCCTTAAAAAAAGCAAGCCAGAGGCTTGTTTTATTATCATCGGCCAGGTCACTTTTATTTAAAACTATAATTCTGCTTTTGCTGCCAATTATGTTATTGAGATCAGGGTTTTGACTGCTCAAAGGTATTCTGGCATCAAGCAATTCTATAACTACACTCACCAGGCGAATATTTTCTTTTAATATTTCCTTTGTTTTTTTCATATGGCCCGGGTACCATCTAGTATCCATCAACAGCTATCCCCTCTTAACTATAACTATTCACCAGGCTAAACTGGTCTAAGGGCCAAAATACTAACATGGCTTTACCTTTAACCCTCTCAAAAGAAATAAAACCAACGCTGGGCTCCCTGCTGTCCATGCTGTTATCCCGGTTATCTCCCAGCACAAAAATATGGTCTTCAGGTACAGAGGTTGGGCCGAAATCAGACATGTTATTGTTTATAACATAATCTTCTTCTAATAACTCGCCATTAACGTAAACTCCCTGGCGGGTAATCTCAACCATATCTCCACCCGTAGCAATAACCCTTTTAATAAAATCCCTTTCAGGGGAATAGCTAAATACCACCACATCCCCTTGAGATGGTTCACTAAAATGATAAACAAACTTGTTAACTAAGAGTCTCTCATGATGCTCAAGGGTTGGCTGCATGGAAAGCCCTTCCACTACAAATATCTCTACTACAAAACTTCGAATTAGAAGAGCAATAATAACAGCAAAAAATATGGATTTTATCCATTCCCATAACTCACTGTTTTCCTTTTCCATGATGATGCCTCCAGGATACCTTTAGAAAAAAGGACTGGGTTCAGTCCTTTTTAACGACGACGTTCCTTTATTCGAGCCGCTTTACCTTTAAGCTTTCTTAAGTAGTATAGTTTGGCCCGGCGTACTTTACCTCGCTTTACAACCTCAAGTTTTTCAATTTTGGGAGAATGAACGGGAAAAGTCCTTTCCGTTCCCACACCATAAGAAACACGACGAACGGTAAAAGTCTCTCTAGCCCCACTACCCCTTCTCTTAATAACAATTCCTTCAAAGGTCTGAATTCTTTCCCTGTTACCTTCTACTACCTTAACATGAACTCTGACGGTATCTCCAGGGAAAAAATTAGGGTGGTCTTTTCTTATCTGTTCATTTTCAATCTCTCTAATAATATCCATATTAGCTTTTAACCTCCTTCTGTTAAATCACCTTTTAATGTCTATATATAAAACTAGGTATTTCAAATATATTCCTTTTTTTGCCCACTAATTATAGCATACTTTAATAGTTAAAACAACTATAAGTTAGCTGGTTCATTGTCAGGTCCATTATCAAGGGCCAGTTCTTGTAATATCTTTTTATCTTCCTTCCCCAGGGGGATTTTTTGAAGAAGCTCAGGCCTTTTTTCCCGGGTTCTGGCCAGAGCCTGCTTCCGGCGCCACAGCTTTATTTTACCATGATCGCCCGAAAGAAGCACCCCGGGAACTTTAATCCCCCGGAATTCTTCTGGACGGGTATACTGAGGATATTCTAATAATCCTTCATAGAATGACTCTTCCTGTACACTTTCGGAACTGGAAAGAACTCCTGGTATAAGGCGAACCACAGCATCTGTAACCACCATAGCAGGAATTTCTCCTCCCGTTAAAACATAATCACCTGTAGAAATATCTTCATCCACCAGGTTTTCCCGAATTCTTTCGTCTACTCCCTCATAATGACCGCAAAGCATTATCAGGTGTTCTTCTTGGGCTAACTCTTTAGCCTTTTCCTGGTTAAAAAGATTCCCCTGGGGACAAAGAAGTAATATCCTGGTTTTCTGCCTATTTTCTATAAGGGATTCTACGGCCCGAAATACAGGTTCAGGTTTAATGACCATACCCTTGCCGCCGCCGTAAGGATAATCATCAACCTGTCTATGTTTATCTTTGCTGTAATCTCTTAAGTTCACCAGGTTTATATTTACTTTTTCTTCTTCCCTGGCCCTTTTGATAATACTAAAATCAAAGGGGCCTTTAAACATCTCAGGAAAAAGGGTTATAATATCTATACGCACTATTACCTCACCCTAATCCAGCAGCCCATCGGGTAAATTAACTACTATTTTTTTTTCTTCCAGGTCTACCCTTTTAATTATATCCTTCAAGGCGGGAATTAAAATTTCCCCCGGTAAATCAGGACTTTCTGACTTAACCACATAAACATCATTGCTTCCCGTTTCAATTATGTTAACAACCTGACCCAGCTTATCTCCATCTTCTTCAAAAACTGACAAGCCAATAATGTCATCCATATAATAATGGTCTACTGGAAGCTCTTCCCGCTCAGCTTTTGGAATCATAATGTAATATCCCCTTAATTCTTCGGCTTCCTCACGAGAAGCAATATCTTTAAATTTTAGTATCCAAAAGTTCTTAACCGTGGTGCTTTTTTCAACTTCTGTGTCTAATTCTTTTTCCCCTGCTATTATCTTGACTCTATCCAAATTTTTATGCCGGTTAAAATTATCTGATAAAGGCTGAACTTTTACTTCACCTTTTAGACCTTTTACTCCTATTATTTTACCTACTGCTACCAGATCTTTTTCCATTTTTACTGGACAATCTCCACAATAACCCGTTTATTTTCTTTTACAGCTGCCGCATTAACCACGGTCCTGATGGCTTTAGCAATTCTACCCTGTTTGCCTATTACCTTTCCCATATCATCGGGAGAAACCCTTAATTCCAAGATTAGTGAACGCTCCCCTTCCACCTGGTTAACATCAACCTCCTCAGGATTATCTACCAGGGACTTTGCTATAAATTCTAAAAGATCTTTCATCGTCACTATTCCCTCCTGTACTATTATTTAAGGGAAAAAAAAGCAAATTGATCCCTAATTATTTTTTAATACCGGCTTTGCTAAAAAGAGCTCGAACGGTATCAGAAGGTTGGGCACCATTTTGGAGCCATTGAAGAGCTTTTTCTTCATCAATCTTTAAGGTAACCGGCTCTGAAGCTGGGTTATAATAACCTATTTCTTCAATAAA
>SKLX01000091.1 GCA_007121375.1 Bacillota bacterium
AGGGATCATACACCCTTGGAGGAGGATTGTAGTTGTTATACCTGCCGTAATTATACCAGGGCTTATATCAGGCACCTGATTAAAGCCGGGGAAATATTAGGACTGAGGCTTACCACCCTACACAACCTCCATTATTTAAATACCTTGATGTTCCAGGCCCGGGAGGCTATAATGGAGGACAGGTTTGATAAATTCAAGGAAAGGTTTTTCAGCTATTATAAATAATAAAAAGGGGGGATAGAATAAATGAATCTTGAAGGTTTTGCCGGATTGATACCTTTGATAGTGTTTTTTGTCATTTTTTATTTTTTACTTATCAGGCCCCAGCAGAAACAGCAGAAGGCACGCCAGGAGATGCTTTCCAACTTGAAAAAAGGGGATGAAATCGTTACCATCGGTGGCATGTACGGCACTATTAAGGACATTAAAGACGATGAGCTTATCGTAAAGATTGCCGATAATTTGTCTATTAGAATGGCCCGTTATGGTGTTGAAAGGATAAGGGAGGAAAAATAGTTTCTTAAAAAAATCCTTTAATTTTTTAGAAATTCATTTTCACCTTCCCGGCAAAAAAGAAAGCATAACTAATAAGAATTAATCATATTAGTTAAAAAAAGCCGGTGGAGGTGATATTGATTGAAGTATGTCCCTGCAGTTAAGATTCAACCTGATTTAAAAATACTTCCCCTGATAGGGTCAGGAGTTTTGTGGGGGTTGTTCCTTTCCCTGCTGATTTTTGCCCTGGCCAGTGTTATTATCAGCTATACTGCTGTTCCAGAAAGGATTTTACCTTACCTTTCTTTCTTTACCAGTGTTATTAGTATTTTTGTTGGCTCTTTATATGTCAGCAGAAGGATTGGTTTTCAGGGATGGCTAAACGGTGGACTTACAGGTTTTTTCTATGTCCTGGTCCTTTTACTGTTAGGGTTATTTATAGCTGGTGATCTGCCTGTCCTATCAGGGTTTATAATTAAGATATTTTTGGGTTTTGTCTTTGGAGCTGTTAGTGGAATTATTGGGATGAACTTATAATAAGCCTGGTTAACAATATGAAAAGGTAATTAAAACGCCCCTGGGGTTGTCCCCGGGGCTTTTTTATAGTTTTTAAGGGTATAATTTATTTTTAAATTCCCTGAAATCCCTCAAAACATCCTTTCTATTTTCCAAAAAATCTACCAGGGCAGCAAGGGTGCGGCAAGTGTTCCAGCTTATATAATGTTCTACCTGCTCTACTTCCCTTTGTATGTCATTATCTATTTCCATAAGGCCTAAAAATTTTTTTAAAGTATTATGCCTTTTTAAAAAAAATTCTCCCATTTCTTTTCCCTTTTTCGTCAGGTGTATCATTCCATATTTTTCATATTCCAACAGGTTATTCTCATGAAGTTTTTTCATCATCCTGGTTACGGAAGGGGGCTGTACGTTAAGCTTGCAGGCCAGGTCATTAACCCTGGTATAACCTTCTTTCAAACTTAATCTGTATATCATTTCAATGTAATCTTCCATACTCGGGGTCAAAGTATTTTCCCCTGCCTTTCTTTCATATCCCCGGGCGGTATAAAACTTTTCATTATTTTCTACCAATATCTGCCTCCTTCCCAGACTTTTATGTAAAAGAATATGCCAGGGGAAATTGAAATATGACTTATAGCCATTATTTCATCAGGTAGACAAACACCAAAATATACACTTTTTAATATAAATAGTATTGGTTGAGGTTTTAGCAGCAGTTAACATTATTAATCTCGACTACAAAAACAATAATGGAAAGAAGGAGGTTAATGATAAGATGGATGCAGTAGAAATTAAAAATCTTTCCGTTTCTTACAAGGGGAAAAAGGTATTTGAGGATGTTACTTTTTCTATAAGTCCCGGCCAGTTGGTTGGAATTATAGGTCCCAATGGAGCGGGAAAGTCAACTTTGCTCAAGGCAATTATGGGGCTGACTTCAGTTGATTGCGGAGAAATAAAGGTTTTAAACTCTCCCGTATCTGGAATGAGAAAAAACATAGCTTATGTTCCCCAGCGAAGTACCTTAAACCTGGATTTTCCGCTCCTGGTGGAAGATGTGGTGATGATGGGAAGATACCCCCATATTTCCTGGTGGGGGTTCCCTTCCCTTTTTGACAAAAAAATGGTAATAGAATGTTTGGAAAAGGTTGGAATGTATAAATATCGTAAGCGGCAAATTGGTAAGCTATCGGGAGGACAACAGCAGCGGGTGTTTCTGGCCCGGGCTTTGGCCCAGGAGGCGGAACTTCTCTTTTTAGATGAACCCTTTGCCGGGATAGATATGACATCGGAAAGCATGATAATAAATTTATTGAGGGACCTGAAGGGGGAAGGAAAAACGGTTTTCCTTGTTCATCATGACCTGAACAAGGCTGAGAGTTATTTTGACAGCCTTATTCTATTAAAGAACCGGCTCATTGCCTGGGGGAGCCGGGAGGAGGTATTTCGTATTGATTGTTTGCGGGAAGCTTATGATGGAAGGATTGTTTCCCTAGATAGTCTTAAAGGCTTAATGGTGGTGAACGGGTAATGGGTGGTCCTGCCTTTTTTTTAGAATCCCTGGTTAAATATCAGTACCTTCAAAATGCTATGATAGCGGCGGTAATGGTGGGGGTTATATGTGGTGTTATCGGATGTTTTATAATCCTCAGGGGGATGGCCCTCATGGGAGATGCCATTTCCCATGCAGTCCTGCCAGGGGTTGCTCTGGCCCATATTTTTGGGGTCAGCTTTTTTATAGGTGCTGTAACAACGGGAGTAGCGACGGCCCTTGGTATAGGTTATGTATCCCAGCACAGCAAGCTAAAAGATGATACTGCCATTGGAGTTATGTTTACGGCAGCTTTTGCCCTGGGAGTGGTTCTTATAACCCTGAGAAGGGGAACAGGGGTGGATTTGTGGCACATTCTTTTTGGGAATGTCCTGGCTGTATCCCGGGCAGATCTTTGGATGATTTTTGCCATAGGCCTTCTGGTTTTGGTATCCATTTTTCTCTTTTACAAGCAGCTTCTGCTGAGCACTTTTGATCCTACTATGGCCAGGGCTGTGGGGATGCCCAACAGCCTGATTCATTACTTGCTTATGCTTCTCCTTTCCCTGGTTACCGTTGCCTCTTTAAAAACCGTTGGTATTGTGCTGGTAGTTGCCATGCTGGTTACTCCAGGAGCTGCTGCCTACCTTCTTACCGAGAGGTTTTCTGTTATGCTCCTCTTATCCTCTATTTTGGGGGTTATTTCTTCCATAGCAGGAGTTTATTTTTCCTTTGTATATGATGTGGCTACAGGTGCTTCTATAGTCCTGGTAGCTTCCCTCCTGTTTTCTTTTAGTTTTATGTATAGCCGGGTGAAGAGTTAATAAAAGTGAATACTTAATAATTAGGAAGGAGAGGAAAAAATGTTTTTAAGAAGAATTTTATACATGGGTTTAATTTTCCTGGTTTTGGGTCTGGCAGTTCTACCTCTGGTGGGATGCATAGGGGTAGATGAGAAAGACCCGGGGGAAAAGGAAGGGGAAGGCTTATCTCAGGAAGGTCTACAAATAGTAACCAGTTTTTCTATCCTGGGGGATATAGTGGAAAATATTACAGGGGAAAGGGGAAGGGTAGACTACCTGGTCCCCCTGGGGGAAAATCCCGAGGATTATGAACTCCTGTCCGGGGAATTGAAAATGATTAATGATGCCCATATATTTTTTGTAAATGGCTTCGGCCTGGAAGGAATGATGGAGCAGGCTGTAAAAAATGTTACCGACACCCCGGTAGTTCCCCTTACCCAGGGAATGACTCCCATCCCCCTGGTGGGGGATGATGCCCCTGACCCCCATTTGTGGTTAGACCCTCTCCTGGTGGCTGGTTATGTAGATAATGCCCTGGCCAGCCTTATAGAGCTGGACCCGGAAGGGGAAGGAGTTTACCGGAAAAATGCAGAAGAATATAAAGTCCGCTTGAAGGAATTAGACAACTGGATAAGGGAAGAGGTAAAAGCCATTCCCCCAAAGAATAGGTATATTATTATAAGTGAAAATGCTTTTAAATACTTTGGAGAAGCTTATGGATTTCAAACGGAGGGTATCTGGGAATTGAATTCCCACGAAGAGGGAACCCCCCAGCAAATTTCACGTATTGTAGAACTGGTCAAGGAAAAGGAAATCCCAGGGTTATTCGTGGAAAGCACCCTGGACCCCCGGTTTATGGAGGCTGTTTCCAGGGAAACAGGAGTGCCTATAAAAGCTGAAGTTTATTCTGATGCCCTGGGAAAAAAGGGAAGTGGAGCCGACACCTATAAAAAGATGATGAGGCATAATGTAGAAGTACTTGTTAAGGGTTTGGCCCGGTAAGGGTATGTGAATGATTTTTACCGCCGGCTTTATAGCCGGCGGTAATTTAAATATTTTGGGAGGCACTTAATGATTACAGTAAAAGACTTGTTTAAAAGTTACAATGGAAAGAAGGCCGTTGATCAAGTAAGTTTTTCCGTTAATAAAGGGGAAATATTTGGTCTTTTAGGGCCTAATGGAGCTGGGAAAACCACGGTATTAAGAATTATGTCCACTATTTTAAATCCCGATAAGGGACAGGTTGTAATTGGGGGTTTTTCAGCCATTAAAAGGCCTGATATGGTAAGAAAAATCATAGGAGTATGTCCCCA
>SKLX01000071.1 GCA_007121375.1 Bacillota bacterium
CCTTATTAGAATGATTAAGAATATTTAATTTGAAAAAATGGGGTTTTTACTAATAAAATCAAATGTAAAGGAGCTTTATCCTTTCCTTCTAAAGAGGAATTGACTAAGATAATGAAAGAGTTAAGGGAGAAGCAGAAGAAAAAGTAAAACCAAGCCTTTACCAAATAAAGGAGATGAAATAAATGGGAGAAGGATGGTACCTGAGAAAAAACGGTGATACTAAAGGTCCTTACAGCCTGGAACAGCTTTCTACTTTTGCAAAGGAAGGAAAACTAAAAAGGGAAGATATGGTATATGATGAAAAGAGTTACCGCTGGCGCAGGGCTGAACATGTGGAAGGGCTTTTCCCCGGGGAACCTGAGATGTACGGCGGGGATGAAGAGGCATTACCGGATTACTGGGATTTCAGAAAAAAAGGGGGTACCTTTCAGGCAATTATGGCCCTGTTGGGAGCTTTAGTTTTATTTATTATTGCTTCCTATTTATTTAGAACGTTTTTTTAGCTATGTTTTTTTCATAATATCCATAATCTCCCTCAACCCATAATATTGACAACAACTCCTTCCAGTGGTAATATATTTTGTATTAAGCTGATATTAAAGGATAATTACTATGAAAGGGAGAGTAAGGCTGGAGGAAGTAAAAGCGAGCCGGAGATGGTGGAAGCCCGGTACGGAAACAGTCCTGAAGCGCACCCTGGAGTTTCAAGGCTGAACAAGGGTAATAAGGGAGTAGGCCTTGGCGGGAATTCCCGTTACAGAAGGTATAAGATAATCTCTTTAACTTTTTGAGAGGTTTTACTTATAATGTGGAGGGGGCCTCCAGGCCAAGGAAGGTGGTACCGCGAGAGATATCTCTCGTCCTTTAGGATAAGGGCGGGATTTTTTTATTTCTAAGGGGAATATTTGCACCTGTTTTGCGCAGGAATTAGGCTGTCTTTTGTAAAATACTTAGCTTTAACCTTCTTTATTTATTACATAAAAATTTTTAACTTACTATTAAATAAATGCTTAGGGGTGATTTTATGATAAAGGTTGGAATTATCGGGGCTACTGGTTATACGGGGATAGAGCTTTTACGTCTTTTAAAATTTCATCCCCAGGTTGAGGTAACCTGCATCACTTCTACTTCCCAGCAGGGAGAGGAAATTAGCCAGGTCCACCCCCACTTTCAGAGAATTTATAACCTGAAGCTGGAGGATTTTAACCTGGACCGGATAGTTCAAAACACGGATATTATTTTTTGTGCCCTACCCCACGGGTTGGCCCTGGAAAGGGTTCCCGAACTTTTGGAAAGGGGTAAAAAAGTTATTGATTTAAGTGCTGATTTTCGGTTGAAGGATCCCCGGGATTATTCAAAATGGTATCAATACGATCATCCCCGGCAGGACCTGCTGGAAAAAAGTGTTTACGGGCTTCCGGAGCTTAGAAGGGATGAAATAAAGGAGGCGGATCTGGTGGCCAATCCCGGTTGTTACCCTACCAGTATTCTGCTGGCCATGAAACCCCTCCTGGAAATGGACTTAATAGAACCTGACTCCATTGTGGTGGACAGTAAATCGGGGGTTTCGGGGGCAGGCAGGGGAGCAAAACTGCCTTTTCATTTTACCGAGTGCACGGAAAACTTTAAGGCTTACCGGGTAGCAAACCACCAGCATACCCCGGAAATTGAACAGGAGCTTAGTTATATAGCAAAGGATAAGGTGACGATAACCTTTACTCCTCACTTAGTTCCCATGATCCGCGGAATTCTTTCTACTCTCTATGGGAACCTGAAGGCAGGGGTAGGGTTAGAAGAAGTCCAGGAGGCTTTTTATAATATTTATGGAGAAGAGCTTTTCATTCGCCTTAGGGAGGAGCCCCACCTGCCTGAAACCAAGTTTGTTTACGGGACAAATTTTTGTGACCTGGGTTTTACTATAGATGAGAGAACAGGCAGGGTGGTAGTGATTTCGGCTATAGATAACCTGGTTAAAGGTGCGGCGGGTCAGGCGGTGCAGAATATGAATCTCCTCCAGGGTTGGTCCGAGGAGACGGGTCTGGTTCAGCCGGTAGTATACCCCTAAAGAAAAATGAAGGAGTAAAGAATAGTTTAGGAGGCATAAAAATGGAAGAGGTAATTTCAGGAGGTATAACGGCAGTACCCGGAATTAAAGCCACCGGAGTTCACTGCGGCATTAAGGGTAACAAAAAAGACCTGGCTTTAATTTATTCTCCTTCTCCAGGAGTGGCAGCAGGGGTGTTTACTACTAACCTGATTAAAGCAGCCCCTGTCCTGGTAAGTTATAGAAACATCAAGGAACCTGTAACCAGGGCCATTGTGGTTAACAGCGGAAATGCCAATGCCTGTTCCGGGGAAAGGGGAAGGAAGGACGCAGAAAGGATGGTTGAGTTAACTGCCCAACATTTAGATCTGGACCCTTCTCAAGTTTTAGTATCCTCCACAGGGGTTATAGGCCAGTTTCTTCCCATGGAAGCCGTAGAAAAAGGTATAAAGTCTGCCTGCGAGAACCTTAACGAAGAAGGAGGGACCCTGGCTGCGGAGGCCATCTTGACCACGGATACTATCAAAAAGGAAAGGGCTTATACCTTTGAACTTTCAGGCAAAAAAATAACTATTGGTGCCATGGCCAAAGGTTCGGGTATGATATATCCTGACATGGCTACCATGCTTGCCTTTATTACTACTGACATATCTATTTCCAAGCCTTTGTTGGAAAAAGCCCTCCAGGAGTCTGTAAAGAACTCTTATAACCTTATAACTGTTGATGGAGATACCAGTACCAATGATATGGTGATTATTATGGCCAACGGTATGGCGGGAAATCCTAAAATAACGGAGGAGGGAGAAGAATACTATAAATTTGTGGAGGCCTTAAATTTTGTAAACAAAGAGATGTCCCGTATTATCATCCGGGACGGAGAAGGAACTACCAAGTTGATTGAAGTAAATATTAAAGGCACTACCAGTTACCAGATGGGCCGCAGGCTGGCCATGGGAATCTTAAATTCCAACCTGGTAAAAACGGCCTTTTTTGGAGAGGATGCCAACTGGGGAAGGATTATAACAGCTATGGGCTATTCTTCCCGGGAGTTTATTCCGGAACAGGTGGACATCTACCTGGAAGACCTGCAGGTAATGAAAGACGGGGTAGGCCTTCAATTTGATGAGGACAAAGCCCGGGAAATACTGAGTGCCAGGGAAGTTAAAGTTTTTATTGACCTTAAAATGGGTCCTGAAGAAATAACTGCCTGGGGCTCGGATTTAAGCTATCAGTATGTGACTATTAACAGTTCGTACCGGAGCTAAAGGGGAACTTACTAAAGGAGGGATTTGATTGAAGGAATTAATCGCCAAGGCGGAGATATTAATTGAAGCTCTTCCTTACATAAGGGCTTTTGCCGACAAAACCATAGTAATCAAATACGGCGGGCAGGCTATGATAAACGATGATCTTAAAAAGAAGGTTATTGTGGACATTATACTTTTGAAATATATAGGCCTTAACCCTATACTGGTCCACGGGGGCGGCACCGAGATAACCAGGCTTATGGAAAGGGTTGGAAAGAAAGCAGAGTTTCAGGGAGGTCTGCGGGTTACCGATAAAGAAACCATGGAGCTGGTGGAAATGGTTCTGGTGGGCAAGGTAAATAAGGAAATTGTAGGCCTTATTAATCAGTACGGGGGCAAAGCTGTAGGCCTGAGCGGTAAGGACAGCAACCTTATCATTGCTCAAAAAAGGCCCCCCGAAAGCCTGGTGGTAGAGGGAGAAGAAAAGATAGTAGACCTGGGCTATGTAGGGGATATTACCAAGATAAATCCGGAAGTAGTAAAAGCCTTAAGCCAGCAGGGCTATATTCCCGTTATTTCTACCATTGGAGTAGATCTTAATGGAGAAAGTCTGAATATAAATGCTGACCATGTGGCGGGAGAAATTGCAGCAGCTTTAAGCGCAGAGAAGCTGATGATTCTAACAGATGTGGAAGGCATCTTTGAAGATCCCCAGGATACCTCCTCTTTAATTTCTTCTTTGCCCCGGGAGCAGGCCCTGGATATGATTAAAAGAGGTAAGATAAGTGAAGGAATGATACCCAAGGTGGAAGCCTGCCTCCAGGCCCTGGAACACGAGGTAAGGAGGACCCATATCGTGGACGGGAGAATATCCCACTCCCTTCTCCTGGAGATATTTACCGATGAAGGTATCGGGACCATGGTGATTGAATAAAAGGAGGGAAAAAATGTCTTCAATACAGGAACAGGAAAGTAAATATATAATCAATACTTATGGAAGAAACCCCGGGGAAACCCCCCTTTTCGTTAAGGGAGAGGGAAGCTACCTGTGGGATGAGAAGGGACGAAAATACCTGGATATGGTGGGGGGATTGGCGGTAAACGTCCTGGGTCACTGCCCTCCCCAACTGGTGGAAGCTATCCAGGAGCAGTCTGCCCGGTTAATTCACTGTTCCAACCTTTATTATACGGAGCCCCAGGTAGAACTGGCCAGGCTCCTGGTGGAAAACTCTTTTCCGGGCAAAACCTTTTTTTGCAATAGTGGAGCAGAAGCTAACGAGGCGGCTATCAAATTGGCCCGCAAGTATTCCAGATTGCATTCAGAAGGAAAAGGCTACGAAATAATTACGGCAGAAAACTCCTTCCAC
>SKLX01000208.1 GCA_007121375.1 Bacillota bacterium
CCCGAGAAAGAACTCCTTCCAAAAAGCTGGCTTCAGGATTGTGCCAGTTATAAACCAGGTGTTTGCCCCGGAGCTTTTCTTTTAATAATTTTTGCCTTTCCTTTATTTCCCCCAGAGAAATCTGTCCCTCCCATTGAAAGGGGGTATGGGGCTTGGGAACAAAAGTAGAAGTGCTGATGGTAATTTTCAATCTTCCCTGCTTTTTTTTATCTGGAACAATTTCTTTAAATTTTTTCACCGTCAGATTAGCCAGATCTGCTATTCCCTCCAGGTCCTTTTTTTCTTCGGTGGGCAGCCCGATCATAAAGTAAAGTTTCACCTGGTGCCAGCCCTCTTTAAAGGCCTCTTCCAAAGCTGATAAGTAATCCTCTTCCCTGACATTTTTGTTTATTACATCCCTGAGCCTTTGGGTTCCTCCTTCGGGGGCAAAAGTCAGGCCGCTTTTTTTCTGCTTCTCCATGATTTTAGCCAGCTTGACGGAAAAGGAATCTACCCGCAAAGAGGGAAGAGTTACCCGGACACCTTTGTTACCTAAAACCTCCTGCAGGTCCCGGATTAAAGTTTTAATCCGTGAATAATCGCTGCTGCTTAGCGAAGTCAGAGAAATTTCTTCATACCCTGTATCCTCGATTACTTTTCTGGCCATCTCCTTTAATTCTCCCGGAGTTCTTTCCCTTACAGGGCGGTAAAGAATTCCTGCCTGGCAAAACCTGCAGCCCCTGGTGCATCCTCGAAAGATCTCCAGGGCAGCCCGGTCATGAACAATATCAAGGTACGGAACAATCCATTCCTCTACTGGGTAATAGCCCTTATCAAGATTATCTACCCGGGCTTTTTGAATAATAGAAGGAACTCCTTCTTCCTGGGGGAGAAGCTCAAGAAATTTTCCATCCCTGTCGTAGTAATCCCGGTAAAAGGAAGGGACATAAACTCCCTTGAGGGACGTAGCCATTTTTAAAAAAGACTTGCGGTCTCCCTTTCCTTCCTCCTTCCACTTCCGATATTTATCCATTATCTCTACAATTATTTCTTCCCCGTCCCCTATAACAAAAAAATCTATGAAGTCAGCCATGGGTTCAGGATTAAAAGCCCCGGGACCCCCCGCCAGTATAAAAGGATCTTCTTCTGTTCTTTCTTCAGCAGTCAAAGGTATTCCGGCCAGATCCAACATATTAAGGATATTGGTGTAGGTTAACTCATATTGTAAAGAAAAACCTACAAAATCAAAGTTCCTGATAGGCAGGCAGGATTCCAAAGAAAAGAGGGGAATTCCCTTATCCCGCATCCTTTCCTCCATATCAGGCCAGGGGGCAAAAACCCTTTCGGCGGCAATATCATTATAACCATTGAGAAGGCCGTACAAAATTCTAGAACCCAGGTGGGACATCCCCAGTTCATAAACTTCCGGGAAAGCCAGGGCAACTTTGATATTAACCCGGGATAGATCTTTAATCTGTGCATTCCATTCATTATCAGTGTATCGGGCTGGCTTTTGAACCTGGGGAAGCACTTCAGACAATTTATCTTTCATCTACAATCACCTATTTATCCCTCTAATTTAATCTCTTTCCAAAATATTATTATACCAAAAATTTCTACTTATCATTCCTCAGGGGAGAAGTTTTTTTATGGGCAGATAGTTTCCCCTCTTCATAAGGGCATCAATCACCTGTCCTTCCGTTACCGTCCCCCTGACCTTCAAAGCAGGAGAAACAACCATGATAAGGTAGTAATTTTTAGGCGTGAAATTTTTTACTACTTCTCTCAAAGGGGTATTTTCAACAGCAACCAGGTAACCCGCCTTTAGAATACCTTCCTTATGCAGTTCCCCCTGTTTCCTATTCAGGTAGCGTATAAAGACATAAGCAGCCATGGTTTGTTCCTTGTGGGCAGCAAAAAACATAAAAAAGGCTGCAATTAACAAGCTGGGGTTTATAAAACCCAGATAAGCAGTGATAGCTCCTCCTCCCAGCAAAAAAACCGCCAGGATCTTCCCCAACAAAACAGCCCGCTCAGTAGCCTTACGGTATCCCAACCGCCGGGATAGAATTGCCCTTAATATACGGCCTCCATCCAGGGGTAGGGAGGGAAGGAGATTGAAAAAAGCAATAAGGAGGTTGCATCTTAGAAAAAACATTAAATGAGTCAGGGATATAGAAAAATTCATGTAAACAATAATAGCTAACCCTACCAGAAATAAATTAAACATAGGGCCAGCCAGGGCAACCCGACTCTCTACCCCGGGATCATATTCCAGCAGGTCATCAATTCGGGCCATGCCTCCAAAGGGAAAAAGCTCTACTTCCTTGACATTAAGTCCATATCCCCTGGCTACCAAAATGTGAAAAAATTCGTGGAGTAAAACTACAGAAAAAAGAATAACGGTTTCCACCAACCGCCCCATAAGGGCATAGATAAATAAAAAGAAGAAAAAAAACCAGTTAAAAACTATTTTAATCCCAAATATCCGTCCAATTTCCATTTACCCAGGTCCTACTCTAATTGGACAAGAAAATATACTTTTCGGGGTCAAGGGGATGCCCCTGTTTCCTCAACTGAAAATGAAGGAGGGGATTTTCTTCTTCTCTTAAAAATCCCAGGGTACTGCTGCCCTCTACCCTTTCCCCTTTCTCTACTACTGCTTCCTCCAGTCCTCCGTAAAGGGTTGTATATTCATAGGGGTGCATAATTGTAATGGTCAGACCGTGGAGAGGGTCCTGGTAAATCCCTTCCACCTCACCAGAGGCGGCAGCTTTAACTTCTGCTCCGGGAGAACCAACCAGGTCAATCCCATAATGCATACGGCTTACTTTCGTAAAGGGGTCTTTCCTTAAGCCGTACTTTCCTGCCAGGGACCCCTCCAGGGGAAGGTAAAAGGATAAATTCTCCCCTTTCATTTCTTTAACTTCTCCTTCTTCCTCTTCCTGTAAATTTAAGGGTATCAGATTGTCCCCCTGGAAAACCTCCTTAACCCCTTGAGATAAATTTTCCGCCTGAAGGTCTTCAGTAACCGCATTATAAATTATTCCCCTCAAGGTTAATACTCCCGGAAAACTAAAAATGGTTAGCAGGTATATAAATAATAGAAAAATAAAAATTCCCAGGGTTTTTTCCCAAAGATATTTATGAATGCACAAAAAGCTGCTAAAAGGAAACATACCCCATATATTTCTATCCCTTTTTTGCTCCTCTTCTTCTGCCTGGTAATCCCAGGTATAATCTTCTTTTGTCGCCTTTCTTTGGTTAAGCTTATCCCGCAAACTGAACTTTGGGACAAGTCCCTTTTTCTTCCTTTTCCTGTCCATTATAACGCCCCCTGCCCTGGTTTGTCCTTTGCTATATATATATTCTTCATATCCATAAATATGCATGGGGGATAATAACCACAGGAATCCCGGTTAAAACATGATCTTGTGCCTCCTCAACCCTACGTTTAATACCAGGCCCACAGCAAGTAAATTAACCAGGAGGGAACTTCCCCCGTAGCTCATAAAGGGTAAAGGAAGGCCGGTAACAGGCATTATACTTACCGCCATCCCAATATTGACCAGTACCTGAAATAAAAACATAGAAGCAACCCCAACACAGATCAAGAACCCGAAGGTATCTTTTGAGGAGGTAGATATTTTTAAAATCCGGTATATCAATAGTAAATAAAGGAGTATTAGAAAAGCCGCTCCCACAAAGCCCAGTTCCTCTCCCAAAACGGAAAAAATAAAATCTGTATGCTGGGCAGGTAAAAAGTCGTACATGTTTTGACTTCCCTGGTAAAGGCCCTTGCCCCACAACTGACCTGAACCAACCGCAATAACCGATTGTATTATTTGATATCCATAATTTAAGGGGTCAAGCTCGGGATTGGTAAAGACCACCAGCCTCATCTTCTGGTATTCCTTCAGGTTCATCCACAAAAGGGGGCCTCCGACCATTACACCAGTAGCTATGGTTAAAATTAAATGTTTTATTTTTGCCCCCGCCAAAAAAAGCATACTGAAGAGAATGGCAAGAAAAACCAGGGAAGTGCCCAGGTCGGGTTGAAGGAAAATAAGGAACATGGGGACCGAAATATGGACAAAAGCCAAAAAAAGATTTAAAACCCTGTCCATGTCCCCCTCCCTTAATTCCAGAAAGCGGGCCAGGGTAATAATTACTATAAGTTTTGCCACCTCCGAAGGCTGAAGAAGGAAAAAACCCAAATCGATCCATCTCTGGGAGCCTGCCGTTTCCCTGCCTATGAATAAAACCAAAATTAGGAGAATTATATTTCCCACGTAAAGATAACGGGACAGCCGGGAAAAATTAGAATAATCAATGCTGATAATTAAAAATATACCCAAAAGACCTACTCCCACCCAGATCAACTGTCTGCGGACGAAAAAAAAGGGATCTGCACTGGAAGTATATGTTGCGCTGCTAATTATTACCAGACCATAAGCGCAAATGGCAAGGGTTATAAACAGGAGGGGATAATCAAAATTTCGCCATAATTTTCGCTCAAACACGGTATCTAATCCATCCTCCCTCAGTAGCTCCTGGGTCCTTCACCCTGATCTAATGCTCAAGCTCCGCCTGTTCTTCTTCATCTGTTAAGACATTCAAGCCAAAATAGCTCCTGATAATCCTCTCCGCCA
>SKLX01000033.1 GCA_007121375.1 Bacillota bacterium
ACGATTAATAAAATATTGCAAAAAAGCGCCGGCCATCACGTTAACTTCTATGATATTGCTGAAGTTTTAAGGGATGTGATTAATGCCAATGTTTACATTAGTGACAATAATGGTAAAATACTGGGGTATTCATTGGTGAAGGAATTTGAATGTGAAATAATGATCGACGAAGTCCTTGATAATAAATTTTTCCCCCCGGGTTACAATGATTCTTTAATGAGTATTGATGATACAAAAGTTAATTCGAAACAAAAATCAAATATGTGTGTTTTTTTGGATAGTGCTGAGTGCCTTTTTACCAACAAGTTAACTACTATTGTTCCTATTTTAGGTGGAGGTAAACGATTAGGAACTTTACTTATAGCCAGGTTTGCCGAACCTTTTGATTCAGAGGATGTTATCCTGGCAGAAAATGGGGCAACGGTTGTGGGTATGGAAATATTAAGGGAAAAGGCGGAGAAAATTGAAGAAGAAGCCAGAAATAAGGCTATAGTACAGTTGGCAATTGGTACCCTTTCTTATTCAGAATTAGAAGCAATCGAGCATATTTTTGATGAACTTGAGGGTAAAGAAGGCTTGCTGGTGGCCAGCAAAATAGCAGACCAGGTTGGGATAACCCGTTCTGTGATTGTTAATGCTTTAAGAAAGTTTGAAAGTGCAGGAGTTATTGAGTCCAGGTCCCTGGGCATGAAGGGCACTTATATTAAAGTTTTAAATGACTATCTTTTAGAGGAATTGAAAAAATTAAAGAAATAGTAAATTAACATTTATTCAGTTATTAAGGTAGCTTAGCTGCCTTTTTTTATTTTGTAATTTTTTTTGGCAGTTATAATATCCTTAAATAGAATCTCTTTTCAAGAAAAATTTATAGCCTGATAATAATATTTATTATTTTAGGCATAATAACCTTGAGGTGTATTAAATGGCAAAAAAGGGTAAAAAAAGGTATCATCTAAAATCTATATTCATTGGTTTTGCCGCAGGAATTCTGGTTGTTTCTCTTTTAAGTGGATTGTTCTTCAATTATATGACTCAAAGGGGTGTAGTAGTTTATATAGATAGTGAGGAAGTAGCAGCTTCAGTGGAGGGACAGGTTGCTGAATTAACCCGCCAACAAATACCCGTCTACCTGGAGGAAGCAAAGATAGAAATACCTCAGATGGTAGATAAACAAATGAAAGGCCAGTTGAATAAGGGAAAACTGGAAATTGCCGGGTTTTCCTTTAGCCTTCCAAAAGAGTTTATTACAGCATTAGAAGAGATACTAAAGGAAAACATGAAAACAGGCATTTATAATATAATAGACAATATTGATAATGAAAAACTGGCAAAGGACCTGGGATCCCACGCTTATGAGATTGTCAAAAGAACCCTGGAGAAGGAAAACCGGGGAAAGAGTATTACCGTAAAGCCCATGGGATGGTTTAGCATTCCTGTTACTATAGAAGTTATCGATAAACCAGATGCTCCGGCATAAAATTTAAAATTTATTGCTAAAAAATATAAATTGTGGTATACTACTTAAGATGTAAAACACACGCTTTATGGACCTCCAGGAGGGTGTTGCCATAAATTAAAGGTGATTTCCTGGAGGAATGAAAGAAGCGGAGGATAAAACCAAAGGGAGGAGGTGTGAAAATGCCTGTTGTATCAATGAAGCAACTGCTGGAAGCCGGTGTCCACTTTGGACATCAAACTCGAAGATGGAATCCCAAAATGAAAAACTACATTTTCACCGAAAGAAATGGTATTTATATTATTGATCTACAAAGAACCGTTAAACGAATCGATGAAGCTTATAACCATATAAAAGATCTGGCATCACGGGGTGAAAAGGTTTTATTTGTGGGGACTAAAAAGCAGGCCCAGGAGTCAGTACAAAAGGAAGCAGAAAGATGTGGCATGTTCTATGTAAACCAGAGATGGTTGGGAGGCATGCTTACGAACTTTAACACTATTCGTAAAAGGATAGACCGTCTATTTGACCTGGAAAAGATGGAAGAAGATGGTATGTTTGATGTTCTTCCCAAGAAGGAAGTAATTGGCTTGAGACATGAGAAAGAAAAACTAAAGAAGTTTCTTGGTGGTATTAAGCATATGAAAGAGCTTCCTTCTGCTGTGTATATCATCGACCCTCGCAAAGAAAGAATTGCCGTGGCGGAAGCAAGAAAACTAGGTATACCCATAATAGCCATTGTAGATACCAATTGTGACCCGGATGAAATAGACCTGGTTATTCCCGGTAATGATGATGCTATTCGGGCTGTAAAGCTTATCACCAGCAAGATGGCAGATGCGGTTTTAGAAGGGAAACAGGGCTTGCAAGTAGATGAGCCAGAGGCGGTTGAAGATGAAGGGGAAACTACTGAAAAAGAGGAAACAGAAGAAAAAGTAGAAGAAGCTGAAGGCGTTACAGAAAAACTTGTAGGCGATGAAAAAGAAGTAGAAAGATCTGAGTAAGGGTAGGTTAGCGCTTACCCTTCCTTATTTAAAATATTAAATTACTGTGGGATTTTCAAGGAGGTAATAGTTTTGGTTGAAGCTTCTTTGGTAAAGGAATTACGAAACAGAACAGGTGCCGGTATGATGGATTGCAAAAAGGCCCTGGTGGATGCTGAAGGTGATCTGGATAAAGCGATTACCCTTTTAAGGGAAAAGGGACTGTCGGCAGCGGTTAAAAAATCAGACCGCGTAACTTCCGAGGGACTTGTTGATGCTTATATCCACATGGGAGGTAAAATTGGAGTATTGGTAGAAGTAAACTGTGAAACAGATTTTGTTGCTAAAAACGAGGAATTTAAGCTGTTTGTTAAGGATATTTCAATGCAGATAGCAGCTGCTAATCCCCAATATATTTCAAGGGATGAAGTCCCCAGGGAAGTCATTGATAAAGAAGCTGAAATATTTAGAAGTCAGGCCATCCAGGAAGGTAAACCTGAAAAAGTTATAGATCGAATCATTGAAGGTAAAGTAGAAAAGTTTTACGAGGATATTTGTCTGTTAGAACAACCTTTTATTAGAGATAATGATATAAAGGTTTCGGAATTATTAAAAGAAACCATAGCAAAGTTGGGGGAAAATATTAGCATAAGACGTTTCACCCGTTACGAGATGGGTGAAGGTTTGGAAAAAAGGAAAGATGACCTTGTTTCAGAAGTTGAATCAATGACCAGGGAAGAATAGAAAAAAAGCACTTTGGTGCTTTTTTTCTTAAACATAACTTTTAAAAAGGAATTTATAGGACAACGTAGAATATTTTTAAATGACTGGGGGCGTAAGAGATGGGGACGCTTAAATTTAAAAGGGTGATATTAAAGCTTAGCGGAGAAGCTTTAGCAGGAAAAGCTGGCTTTGGAATTGATCCCGATGTCCTCGTTTGTATTGCAGAACAAGTGGAGGATTTACAAAATGCAGGGGTTCAAACTTCAATAGTAGTCGGAGGGGGCAATATTTGGCGAGGAGCACCGGCCAGTGCCCGGGGGATGGACAGAGCAACGGCAGATTATATGGGAATGCTGGCGACGGTCATTAATGCTCTGGCCCTCCAAGACGCCCTGGAGCAGCATAATATTCTTACCAGGGTGCAAACAGCTATAGAAATGCGTCAGGTCGCTGAGCCTTATATCAGGAGAAGAGCCATAAGGCACCTGGAAAAAGGAAGGGTTGTTATATTTGCCGGTGGAACAGGTAATCCCTATTTTTCAACGGATACAGCGGCAGCCTTAAGGGCTGCAGAAATAGAGGCAGAAGCTATTTTGCTGGCTAAAGGCAAGGTAGATGCCGTTTATGATGATGACCCTGTAACAAATCCCATGGCTAAAAAGTTCCATGAACTTACGTACATGGAAGTTTTGAACAAAGGTCTGGGAGTAATGGATTCTACGGCTGCTTCTTTATGCATGGATAATAGTATCCCCTTAATTGTTTTTAAGTTGAAGTCCGGTAATGTATTAAAAGTTGTGATGGGTGAAAAGATAGGTACTTTTATCAGCTAAGGAGGATAAAAATGATTGAGGATATTTACAATAATGCTGAAGAAAAGATGGAAAAGGCTGTTGAGGCCTTTAAAAAAGACCTTGGTTCCATAAGGGCAGGTCGTGCAACTCCTTCCCTTCTTGATAAAATTATGATAGATTACTATGGAATATCAACACCACTAAATCAACTTGCTACAATAAGTGCTCCCGAACCTCGCCTGCTGGTTATACAACCCTGGGATAAAAATGTTATAAGTGATATTGAAAAGGCTATATTAAAATCTGATTTAGGGTTAACTCCCAATAACGATGGCAACGTAATAAGGCTTCCTGTCCCCCAGCTAACTGAAGAAAGGCGCAAAGAACTGGTAAAAATGATTCGCAAAAAGGCAGAAGAGAGCCGGGTAGCTGTTAGAAATATTCGGCGAGAGGCTAATGATATGCTAAAGGACCTGGAAAAGGATGGAGATATCAGTAAGGATGATCTTAAGCGTTCCCAGGATGACATACAAAAATTAACAGATAAATATGTGGAAAACATAGATAAAGTACTGGAAAACAAAGAAAAAGAAGTAACGGAAGTATAAAGGTATTCTTCATGGAAATTACAGATGTTACGGCTTTCCCTTTAAAAAGGCCTGTGAAATTC
>SKLX01000177.1 GCA_007121375.1 Bacillota bacterium
AAAAAAAGAGATATTATTAATATTTAACACTTAATAATAACATTACATTTCAATTTAATTATTTTCTTAATGAAGCAGGGAGAGGATAAGGACTCCTACAATTACTCCGAAAACTGCCCCAAAGGTTCCCGAGTGGCCCTGGGCTATTCTTTGAGCGTCGGGAATAAGCTCATCAAAGATAATGTAAAGCATGGCTCCCGCGGCAAATCCCAGGGCTATAGATAAAAAGAGGGGGGATATATGGCTTATGGTAGCGCCAATAAAGGCCCCTATACCCATAGGTACTCCTGCCAGCCCCGTGTAAAAAAGGGTCTTTGATATTTTTAAGCCCCCTATGCTCATGGGAGTAGCCATACACATTCCCTCAGGGATGTTATGCAGGGAAATGGTTATAGCCAATCCCAGACCCACCAGGGGTGAGGCTACATAGCCGGCTCCGATAGCTATCCCTTCGGGCAGGTTATGCATGGCTATCCCCAGGCCCAGCATGGCCCCCGTGCGGACATAGGAAGAGTGGTCCTTTGAATCATAATCCTCCGAGGCATGCTCATTGGACCCCTCCAAAAAGTGGGAATGGGGCAAATAAAGGTCTATTAAAAGTACCAGGGCCGTGCCTGCTACCATACCCAGCATGGCCGGAATAAATCCCCCTATTTCCATGGCTTCAGGTACCAGGTCCACCAGGACTATGGCCAGCATAATTCCTCCGGCAAAGCCCAGGACAAAACTGATTAGTTGATGACTGGGCCTTCTTACAATCAGTGCAGCCAGGCCTCCCAAGCCTGTCCCTAAAACTCCAGCTAAAAGTCCTATCAAGGTAATGTTTGCAATATCTCCCATTTATGGCTCCTTCCTTAACTTGAGTCTCTGTCTCACATTCCTTCTTAGATAGTTTATTATAAAAGTATTTTATTAGCAAGATTTTTTTTAGGGTTTTTGTCAGGAGTTTTTGTCAGGCGTATTTATTAAATTTGTGTTTCTTTAATTACCAGCTTTACTATCTCCGGAAGAAGATTTTCCAGGGTAGGGCTTAGCTTTAGTCTATATTCCCCGTAGATTTCAGGCACTATACCAATGATTACTATTTCGGCTTTATTGCCTGAAAGCCTGGATAATTTAATCATTTCTATCAGTCCCACCTGGTGCATGGAGCTGTGGTTACAGCAATTAGCTTCTTCCAGGTCTTCTGGAATAAGCCTGTAGATGGAACCTGGAGTGTCTTGAATATTGATACAGTCAATAACCACTATTTTATCCCATCCCCTTAAATAGTGAATTAAATCCAGAGCTGCCGTGCCCCCCTCCAGGAGTTCAATGTTTTCTGATAGATCCAGGGATTCCAATTCCCTGATCACATGGATTCCTGTTCCTTCATCGGTCAAAAGAATATTTCCTATCCCTAAAACCAGTATATTTTTTTCCCCGTTACTTTTAAATGCAGGTTTTTTTTCCATTAAAATATATTATTCCCCCTTTTATTACATATATAAGGGAAAAAAGTACAATAATTCTATATAACCCCTTTAAGGGTCAGGTTATTGATCAGGGAGGAAATAAATGCATGAATTTGCTCTAGTGAAAGGACTGCTGGAGGCGGTTCTGGAAGGTGCCCGGGCTCACGGTATTAAAAGAGTAGAAAAAATTAAGGTAGTGGTGGGGGAACTGACAGCAGTGAATTCCGAGGCCCTTGAGTTTTCTTTCCAGGTTCTCAGCCGGGAGACCCCTGCCGGGGGAGCGGTTCTACAGGTTGAAAAGAAGAAAATTCAACTTAAGTGCGAGAAGTGCCACCGTGTATATTTCCCCCAGGGGTTAAAGTTTAACTGCCCCGGGTGTGGGGGCAGGAATACGGAAATTATTAAGGGACGGGAGCTTTTCGTGGACTACTTTGAAGGAAAGTAAAAGAAGCAGGAGGTAGTTTCATTTGAAAATATTCATGGCCCAAGATTTATTAAGGGCTAATACAGGCATGGCTAAAAGGAATAAAAGGGAATTTGCCCATTATAACAATTTGGTGATTAATTTAATTAGTTCTCCCGGGGCAGGGAAGACAACTCTCCTGGAAAAAACCCTGGACTTTCTTTCACCCCAGTTAAAAATAGCCGTTATAGAAGGAGATATTTATACCAGCAGGGATGGGGAGAGATTGGAGAAAAAGGGGATAGAGGTGGTTCAGATCAATACCGCCGGGGCGTGCCACCTGGATGCGGGTATGGTGGCGGGGGTTTTAAAGGTGCTGCCCCTGGATAAAATAGACATAATATTTATTGAAAACCTGGGAAACCTGGTTTGTCCTGCAGAGTTCGACCTGGGGGAAGATATTAAAGTAGTTCTTTTGAGTGTAAGTGAAGGAAGCGACAAGCCGGCCAAATATCCCCTGGCATTTCGTCAATCCAGGGCCTGTGTTATTAATAAGTTGGATTTAATTGATTACACTGATTTTGACCTGGAAAGAGTTTCAGGTGAAATTAAGGATATCAATGGAAGTATAGAAATTTTTTCCCTTTCCGCTGTAAAGGGGGAAGGACTAGGAGAGTGGTGCAATTGGCTCAAAAAAATGCGGAACAGAAAAAAAATATCTGCTACCGTATAAAGGTCAGGGGAATAGTTCAAGGGGTGGGTTTTCGTCCCTTTGTTTTTAAATTAGCCCAGGAATACGGCCTCAAAGGGACAGTTTCAAATTCCAGCCTTGGAGTAGTGATAGAAGTAGAAGGAGAAGAAGAAAGCCTGGAAGATTTTATCCTGGGGTTAAAAACATTATCCCCGCCCCTTTCTGTTATAGATGCTGTAGAAAAGGAAATCCTTCTCTTAAAGGGTTTTCAGGAATTCACCATCATGGCCAGCCAAAAGGAAACGGGAGATGGGAAGGGGAAAAACCAGATCCTGATTCCTCCGGATGTGGCTACTTGTAAAGAATGCCAGGAGGATTTACTAAATCCTTTAAGCCCTTATAATCTCTATCCCTTTACCAACTGTACTAACTGCGGCCCTCGATTTACTATAATCCAGGGACTTCCTTATGACCGGGGAGAAACTTCCATGGCTTCCTTTGCCATGTGTAATAACTGTTACAAGGAATATAATGATTCCCGGAACAGGAGGTTTCATGCCCAGCCTACTGCCTGCCCTGGCTGCGGCCCCCGGGTTTCCCTGGTGGATAATGAAGGCGGACAGGTAAAAGGAAACTGGCTGGAAAAGTTTTGGGAGCTTATGTTGAAGGGAAAGATTGTTGCTGTAAAGAGCCTGGGAGGTTTTCATCTGGTCTGTGACGCCCATAACGAGGAGGCCATAAATACTTTAAGGAAGAGAAAAAAGAGGATCTTTAAACCCTTGGCCCTTATGATGAAGGATGTGACAGTGGTAAGAAAGTACTGCAGGATAAATAGCCGGGAGGAAAAGCTTCTCCTTTCTCACCGGGGGCCTATTGTGATTCTCCAAAATAAAGGAAAGGACTTGCCGGGAGAGATTGCTCCTAATCTTAACACCCTGGGTGTAATGGTGCCTTATACTCCCCTGCATTTTCTTCTTTTCAGGGGCCCCCTGGAGGTTATGGTTATGACCAGCGGTAATTTGGGGGGCTTACCAATTACTACAGATAATAGTGAAGCCCTGGGAGGATTGGCCTCCATTGCCGATTATTTTTTATGGCACGACCGGGATATAGTAAATGGCTGTGATGATTCCCTCCTTACCCTTGTAGAAGGAGAGCCCCAGATGTTCCGACGTTCCCGGGGTTACGTGCCGGGGATTATAACTGTGCCTGGGGTAGAAAAGGAGGAACTGAAAAGCTGCGCCCCTGGAGTTAGCAAAGAATTAATTCTTGCCCTGGGGGGAGAAATGAAAAATACCTTCTGCCTTTTGCAGGGTAACCAGGCAGTGCTTAGCCAGCATATGGGAGAGATAAATACCCTGGAAGCAGAGGAGAACTTAAAAGAAACCCTGAATTATTTTTTTAATATTTATAAGTCAAAACCCAAGGTAGTGGCCAGTGATATGCACCCGGGTTACAACACCTCCCTTTTGGCCGGAAGTATAGAGGCGGAAGAAAAAATTTTAGTGCAGCACCACCATGCCCATATGGCCAGCTGTATGGCAGAAAACGGCCTGAAGGGGGAGGTCATAGGAGTGATTTTAGATGGGACGGGCTACGGCCTGGATGGGAATATTTGGGGCTTTGAAATTCTTAAGGGAGGCTACCTGGACTTTACCAGGGAATATCACCTTTCATATATTCCCCTTCCTGGAGGGGAAAGGGCGGTAGAGGAGCCCTGGAGAATGGCTGTTTCTTACCTTTACCATTCCATGGGGGAAAAGGGAAAAGCCCTGGCCCGGGATCTATTTGGCTTTTACGGAAAGGAACTGGAATTGGTTTTAACCCTCCTGGAAAAGGAATTCAATTCTCCTCTGGCCTCCAGCTGTGGCCGGCTTTTTGATGGAGTATCTGCTTTATTGGGCATTTGCCATAAAAATACTTATGAAGGCCAGGGGGCCCAGGAACTGGGAGAACTTGTGTCTTTAAAAAATTATAACACCGGGGATAAAATCCATCCTTACCCCTTTAAAGTGGAAGAAAGAATAATAAACCTTTTTTCAACCTGGCGCTGTTTAGGGGAAGATGTTATGAGAGGTGAAAAAAAAGTTTATCTGGCCAGGAGGTTTCATGATACACTGGTAGAATCTTTAAAGGTGGGAGTTGAGAAGGTAGGTTCCCGAAGGGGTTTGCGGCAGGTTGTGTTCAGTGGAGGTAGCTGGCACAACACTTATTTGCTGGTAAGGTTGAGGAGGCTCCTGGAAGAGAGGGGTTACCAGGTATATTATCATCAGAAAGTTCCGCCCAACGATGGAGGCTTGTCCCTGGGTCAGGCGGTAATAGCTCAATGGAGGTGGAGTAAAAATGTGTGTGGGAGTTCCTGGCAAGGTAGTGATTGTTAACCATGAAAGCAGGACTGCTCTGGTGGATTCCTTTGGTGTGCCCCGCTGGGTGGGTATAACCTTGGTTCCCTACCTGGAAGTTGAGGATTATGTCCTGGTTCATGCCGGTTATGCCCTGGAAAAGATTGATCTTGATGAAGCGGAGGAGAGAATAAGGCTCTGGGAAGAAATCCTGGAGGCAGAAGAAGGAAATTAAACTGAAAGGTGGCTCATAATTATGGGGAAGAGAGTTTTTCAAAAGGAAGAGGAAGAAAGGGCGAAGCTTTTAAAATATCGTGATCGTCAGTTATCCCGCCGCCTTCTGGACAGGGTAAAAAGAAAGGGTGAGGAGTTAAAAGATAAGCTGGGAAGACTTCCTGTTTTTATGGAGGTTTGCGGGACCCATACAGTAGCCTTCTCCCAGACAGGGCTGCGCAGGGTTATGGAGGATACTATAGACCTGAGGAGTGGGCCCGGCTGTCCCGTTTGTGTAACTGATAATAAAGATATTGATGCCCTCCTGGCTTTGAGTAAACTGGAAGATGTGACCCTGGGTATTTTTGGAGATGTTATGCGGGTTCCCGGGAGTCAAACTTCCCTGGAGCAGGAAAAAGCCATGGGGTCTTCCGTGGAGATTTTTTATTCCCCCTGGGATGCGGTTAAATGGGCCGAAAGAACTCCTTCCCGGAAAATGATTTTTATAGGAATGGGATTTGAAACTACGGCGCCGGCAACAGCCCTCAGCATACAGGAGGCAGACGAAAAGGGACTGAACAATTATTATGTGTTTTCCCTGCATAAGCTGGTGCCTCCCGCCCTGAAGCTCCTTATAAAGGATGAAGAGTTAAGGATAGACGGTTTTATTCTTCCCGGACATGTTTGTGCTGTGATTGGTAGGCAGGCCTTAGACTTTATAAGCAGTGAAGGTAGAAGGCCAGGTGTGGTGGCTGGTTTTGAACCCGTGGATCTCCTGGGAGCCATGGATAATCTGTTAGAGCAGCTTTTAAAAGGTGAATGCCGGGTAGATAATAATTACAGCCGGGTAGTCAGGGAAGGGGGAAATAAAGTAGCCCAGACGGTTATTCGGGAGTATTACAACATAGAAGATTCCACATGGAGAGGTTTGGGGAAAATTTCTTCCAGTGGGCTGGTTTTACGGGAGGATTTGCATAAATATGATGCCGCCAGGAATTTTTCCTTAGAAGTTCCAGATTCTTTTACTCCCCAGGGGTGCCGCTGCGGGGAAATTCTTACGGGTAAAGTTCTTCCCCCCCAGTGTTCCATGTTTGGAGAAGAGTGTGTGCCGGAGCATCCTGTAGGAGCCTGCATGGTATCCTCTGAAGGGGCCTGTGCTGCTTATTATCATTATGATTTCCAGGTAAGTGACAAATAATATGAGGAGAAGGAAATGGCAGGTGTAACAGATATAATTACCCTTTCCCATGGGGATGGGGGAGTATTAACCAATAAACTGGTAAGAGAATTATTTTTAAAGACTTTTAGCAATGACTATCTTGATTCTTTAGAGGATGGGGTGGTCCTGGATAATATTCCAGAAAAAATGGTGGTTTCCACCGACAGTTTTGTGGTATCGCCCCTCTTTTTCCCGGGAGGGGATATAGGAAAGCTGGCTGTATGCGGTACGGTTAACGATCTGGCTGTAAGCGGGGCTCTTCCCCGCTTCCTTACGGTTTCCTTTATACTGGAAGAAGGCCTTTCCCTGTCCCGGCTGGAAAAAGTGGTGGTTTCCATGGGGAATACTGCCCGGGAAGCCGGAGTGACAGTTGTAGCCGGGGATACCAAGGTAGTAGAAAACGGCCATGGAGATGGAATATTTATTAATACTACCGGAATTGGTTACCTGGAGGCAGAAAGAGAGTTGGGCTACCACACCCTGAAGCCAGGGGATAAAATCGTTATAAATGGGACCGTGGGGGAACATGGGTTGACGATTCTTACTCGTCAGCAAAATTTAGGGATAGGAGAGAGCTTAAAGAGCGACTGTGCTTCCTTAAAAGACATTATAAAGGGTGTACTGGAGAAATTTACAGGTATAAGAATAATGAGGGACCCCACCCGGGGAGGTCTGGCCACCACTTTAAAAGAAATTGCTGATCTTTCCCAAAAAGATTTTGAAATATGGGAAGATAAAGTACCTGTGGAGGGGGAAGTTAAATGGGTCGGGGAAATCCTGGGGTTGGATCCCCTGTACCTGGCCAATGAGGGAAAGTTTATTACTATAATACAGGAAAACCAGGCAGAAGAGTTTACCAGTTTTTTGCGCCAGCACCCCCTGGGCTCTAACTCGGAAGTTATTGGAGAAGTCCAGGAGGGAAGGGGTCAGGTACTTTTAAAAACCTTTTTTGGTGGAACCAGGCCCTTGAACTACCTGGCAGGAGCACCCCTACCCCGTATATGTTAGTAAAGGTTTTTTAATACTGGCAGCCTTTTGTATGATTTATTTTGATAAATATATAAAAACATAAATTTAGAAGTAAAACAGCTCCATCAAGGGGTTGTTTTTATTTTATGAGAAAGGGGAAATAATAATTGTAGAAAAGGCAAAAATAAAGTCAACAAATCTGGGAGGACTAAAATATATGCGCCACAAAATAAGGATTCATTATGATAATAAAAGAGGATTCCATAATCCCGTGTTATGGATGTGGGTTGGGGATGGAACCTCCCTGGAAAGGGAACTGATCCCTACCGGGAAAGATGATTTTGGGGTTTACTTTGATATAGCCTTTAACCGCAGCAGCTTTAACTTTAAATTTAAAGATGGCAGGGGAGAAAAGGTTGATTGGGAGGAGAAAACCCTGGACAGATACTACTATGCCGGACTGGGAAAAGAAGTATGGGCCATGTCTGACCGACACAACCTTTACAGTGTTCTTCCTGCTTCCCCCCTGGGAACGGTGAAGGATTATTACCGGAAGATAAAGTCCCTGATCCCTAACCAAAACTTTTATTTACCGGAAACCGATGTTTCTGGGCTTAATATGCCTTCCATGCTGGGGGCAAATTTATTAACGGATGGTTCAATTGTCTTTGGGCTTTTTCATCCCAGGGCTGCCCGGGTTTATCTTTGTGGAAATTTCAATGACTGGCAGTGTCCCGGTCACTCCTGTCCCCAGGAGGAAGAATTTATAGAAATGGGTCTTTACCGTGGATATTATTTCCAGCCCAATATATGGCTGGTCCGCCTAACTCCTCCCCAGGATCTATCAACCCTGGAATATAAGTTTTTTCTTCAGGGGGGAGCGGTAGAAAATGAAAGATATGTAACGGACCCTTATACCAGGGCTTTCAGCAATGATTTCAAACATAAAAACTCTGTAGTGGTAGATCCTACCAGGTTTAAGTGGACCGATAGCTTCTGGAAAACTCCTCAGGTTAAAGATTTAATATTATATGAGTTAAATGTATACGGGTTTACTGACAATGATCCTGCCATACCTGAAGAAGGACAGGGAACTTTTAAGGGTATAATCCAGAGGATCAGGGAGGGATACTTCAACAGGTTAGGGGTTACAGCCATTGCCCTGATGCCCGTTACCGAAGCTCCTGTTAAAGGAGGGTTAGGTTACGAGCCCTGTACCTTCATGTCCGTGGAGAAGGACTTCGGCACCCCCGATGATTTTCGGGACATGGTTAATACAGCCCATGAGCACGGCCTGGCGATTATAGTTGACAAGGTCTTTAACCATACTTCCAACGATTTTAACCCCCTGTGGAATTTAATAGATGATGGCTCGAAAGATGGGGGCTTTTACTTTTCCGGGGCAACCATGTGGGGGAACAAAGTAGCTACCGGCAAGGAAGAAGTGGATAACATGCTAATTGATTCCTGTAAACTCTTTATCAGGGAATACCATGTAGACGGCTTTCGCTTTGATGCTACTCATAGCTACTTTTTAAACCACCGGCTTCTTCACCGGATTGCCCATGAAATAAAAGATAAAGGCTTTAAACCCGATGCTATATTGATAGCAGAAAACCTCCCCAACGAAAGGGATTTAAACCTGGAGGGTTATAATGGTTACGCCCAGTGGTCAGATATTTTCCATGACAAAATTAAGGCCCTCCTGCGAGAAGGGGAGTTTGAGGGAGTAGATAACAGTGTTAATAACCTGGGGACCATTATTTACTTCAGCAAAGATGATTTTGCCGCCCATACCAATAACGTGGTTAATTATTGCGAAAGCCATGATGAAAACAGCGTCCAGTATGAAGTAGCTACCGGGGGCCAACACCTCCAGGATTCCTGGATAAAAGATAGGAAGGCCCGTCTGGGCTTGATGACTACCATGGCTTCCCTGGGTCAGCCCATGATTTACATGGGTCAGGAATACGGGATTGAAAGGGAAAGGAACAGGATTGATGTTAACTGGCCCCGGTATTCGGAAGGGGTTAGCCGTTTTTACACCTGGGCCCAGGGGATAATAAACTTGAGGCAGAAGCTGGAGGCGATGAAACTAAGCGGCTTTAATCCTATGGAAGAAGGAAAGTTTAGCTGGGTGCTGGGCCCTTGGATGGAGGAGAGAAGGGGAGGTAAACATAGGGTTATAGGTTGGAGAGCGGAGGAAAAAGGGGAAAGGGAGGAAAAGCTTCTCATCATGCTTAATTTTGAAGGTTTTGAGGCAAGGGTGGATCTTCAAATAGAAGTTCCCGGACGCTGGGTCAGGCTGGCGGATATAAACCATGTTTATAATGGCCGTCAAAACCCGAAGGATTTAAGGGAAAGGGAAAGCATAGTAATTACCGACAGGGGCCTGGTGACATCCTTTACTTTGCCCCCCTACAGCGGTTTTATATACCAGCATTACCCCTTGGAGCTGAATTAAAATAATAAAGTTATCATAAAGGAGATGAAGTATCAGTGAAAAATATATATGTTGTTTTGGCTTTTCATGCCCATGAACTCCTTTGGGACCTTCCCCAAACTCTCCTTTCTCACCTGGAACAGGGAAATCCCATGAAGGAAACGGTCCTGGATGAAAACTATTTAAAAAAGAGAAGGGAGGAAGACCGAAATATTTATTCCCTGTGCAGCAAGTTTGGAGATAGAATAAATGCTCCCCTGTGCGTGGAATACAGTAATGAACTTTTAAGCCAGATCAACCAGATTTTACCGGATACTTTTGAAGAAATGAAGGCGGATTACCGCAGGGGAAGGCTTTACCCTCTGTACGGTCATGCTCACCATACCCATGTTTCCCTTTTGGAAGAAAGGGAAATAACCCAGGAAATCATATGGAACATGGAATATCTCCACAGCCTGATGGGGATTCCCTATCCTAAATACAAAGGTCTTTTCCCCGCGGAGGCCTCTCTTTCTTATGATAAAATGAAAGGTATTTCAGGGGCGAATATAGATTATTTTATTTCTCCCCATCTCAACAAGGAAAAAGGGGATTTCACCATAAAGGGAGTAGGGGACTGCCGGTATAAACCTTTTTTGGTTAGGGCCGGGTCTCGTTATCTTCTGGCTTTACCGAGAAACTTCCCTGTTTCCCAGGAGATTTGGCGCCCTATCACTAAAATGAAGAGGGATGCAGTAAAGAACCAGGGTTATATCCTGGGGAGGTACCCGGTATTTGCCGGAGAGTATCTCTTTGGACAAAGGGAAGTATATCCCATCAGCATGGAGGAGGGGGTAGAAATTTATAAAGGGGTGCTCCGGCAGGAGCTTTCTGCAGCTCCTCCCGGGGGACTGCTGGTCTATATCCAGGATCTGGAGCTGATGGATTTTGGAGATATGGCTTTAGAAATTATGGAGAAAGCCTGGAGCTGCATCCTGGAGGAGGATGCAGCTGAGTATAAAATAAACTTTGTCACGCCAGATGAATATATAGAAAATCTATGCAGAAGGGAAGATATAGAAAATCTTCCGGAAGTAATATTTGATAAAATTACTTGGGCTCCGGAAATCAGGCCAGTGCTTCGGGTAGATGGACACTATCTTCCCCTGGGGGTAGAGGGGAAGGGAGATTATACAGAAGAAAGTGGCATAAAGGATTATCCCCATGTGTTTTGGGAAAATGGCAAATATTACTGTAAAATATTTGATGATCTTTTAAATATTTTTCAGATCAATTTGAATGTTCCCCTGACAGGCGAGGGACTTGATCATATCGACGAATTTCTTTTCAATACTAATGAAGAGATAAAGTGCTTACTGCTCCTGCGCCTGATGAAAAGGGCCTGTAACTGGGGGTGGCGTCCTACGGAGGGACGACAAAAGCTCCCCTGCTTGAAAGGCTACCTGATCTGTCAGAGCCTGAAGGAAAGAATGAAAAAATACCCCTCCCCCCTAACCTGGAAAAAAGATATCCTGGAGCCGGCAGAAATTATAAAGGGGAAAAACCTGGTAGGCCTCCGGGAGGTCCTTGATATTTTTATAGATAAGCGGATAGATTACCTGAAGGAGGGTATAAAAAAGCTGGAAAAGAAAGAAGAGGTCAGTCTTCAGGAAGCTTACCGGCACATGGATGAGGCTTTTAAATGGAAAGAAAAAGGGGCCCGGACGGTGGCAGAGCTTTATACCTTACAGGGGGAAAGTTTAAATTTTGATGAAAGGATCTATCAAACCCTCAACTTGATGGAGGAATACTCCCGGGCCTTGTTTATGTCCACCGACCATATCCAGAAAGTTTGGGCCCAGGTGCCTGATATCGATTTTTTAGTGGAGGAGATGTATGAATATTTATATAAAATTTATCCTCCCCTTTTCCCTTCCCTATTAAGGAAAATTGACAGTATGTCCAGGGAGGATATAGAAATTTATTTCAGGAAAAAGAAGGAACTAGCCCTCCGTCTCTAACAGGATCATGTTTCCTTTAAGCAAAAGTCTATGTTCCCCCTCTATCCCTCCTCCATATTTTTTCCACTCGGTATTTAAAAGGTGACTTCCTTTCATGGGGGAGATGTCATGGGGGTTTTGTCCCAGGTTAAAAAGTCCAATTAATGCTCTGCCCTGGTTTTGCCTGTTTACCTGGATAAACCTTAGTTGGGGATCTACTTTTATGGATACTTTACCCTTGTCCAGGATTTTCAGGGCAGGGTGGTTTTTCCTGAGGTCAATCAGGTCCCGGAAAAAATTTAAAAGGCTGTGGTTAAGATCTTTCCACCCTTCCGGCGGGGTTAAAAAGGAACGGAAGAAGGTGTCCTCCTCCTCCGGGTCGGGTACTTCCTTCCAGTTAAATTCCTTGAATTCATTTTTTCGTCCCCGGGATACCGCCTTTTTCAGTTGGGGGTCCTGGAAATCGGTGAAGAAAAGAAAAGGGTTTTCCTCCCCGTATTCCTCACCCATAAAAATTAAGGGTATGTAGGGGGAAAGAAAGAGAAGACCTGCTGCGGCCTTCAAATAAGGAAACTCTACCAGGGAGGAAAGGCGCTCTCCCTGGGCCCGGTTTCCAACCTGGTCGTGGTTTTGAAGGGCGACTACAAATTGATACCCGGGATATTGGGAAGCATCCCTTCCCCTGGTTTTTCTCCAGTAGGAGGACATTTGGCCAGTGTATATAAAGTTTTTAAAGACTTTTTCCAGGTCTTTAATGCCCCTGTAATCCATATAATAGCCCTCCCTTTCCCCCGTAAGGGTTGTATGGATACAGTGGTGGAAATCGTCCATCCACACCCCGTGGAGACCGTAGCCTCCCCGGGAGGGAGGATCTATTAATCGAACATCATTTTCGTCACTTTCAGCTATAATCCAGTAGCTTCGCCCTTCCCTATCAGCAAGTTCCCTGGCCTTTTCCCCTATCTCCTGGAGAATGTGCACCGGGCTTTCGTCTTTGATGGCGTGGACGGCATCCAGTCTTAAACCGTCAAAATGATACTTTTCCCTCCAGTAGCAGATGTTTTGCAAAACCATTTCCCTGGTATAACGGGAATACTGGTCATCAAAATTTACCGCTGCACCCCAGGGGGTTTTATGCTTAAAGGTGAAGTAGGGCCCAAAAAGGGGAAGGTAATTACCCTCGGGTCCCAGGTGGTTATACACCACATCAAGGAGAAGGGAAATACCTTTTTGATGGCAGGTATCTATTAATAATTTCAGGTCCTGGGGGGTGCCGTAGTTATGGTTTACACTGAAAAGGTTAACCCCATCATATCCCCAGTTCCATCTGCCGGGGGTCTGGGTTAAAGGCATGAGTTCGATAGTGTTAATTCCCAGGTCCAGGAGATAGTCAAGTTTTTCCATAACTCCTTTAAAGGTCCCCCTGGGGGTGAAGGTCCCCACATGAATTTCGTAGATTATCATTTTTTCTTGTTCTATTCCCCTCCACAGGTGATCTTTCCATGGAAATCCTTCATGGTCTACCACCTGGGAAAATCCGTGGACACCAAAGGGTTGGAAGGGAGAAAAAGGGTCAGGGTAATCTCCTTCATCGTGGAGCCTGAATTTATAAAGGGGGCAGGGTCCAAAGCCTTTAATCAGGGTGCTGTAAACATGAGGTGATTCTTCTTCCATGGGTATAACTTTTTCTTTTCCCTTATCCTTTACCACCAGGCTAACTCCCTTTTTATCATAGGCAAAAACCCTGAACATAACTTCTCCTCGATCCCGGTCCAGGACAACAGGTCCCATTTTTTTCATCTTTTATGATTCCTCCAATCTTAAATAACTTCTTTCACTACCTTATTATTCCCCCGGTGGAATTTTTTTAAACTTTAACCTGCTGCCAAGGCAGGATACAATAAGATTAAATGAATTAAAAGGAGATTATTATGGAAAGGGTTAAGACGGGAATAAAAAAATGCCAGGATTACCTTCCTTTCATGGAGGGAGAAAGCCTGAGGGAGATTGATATTTTAACGGATAAATTAAAGGATAAAAGAATTGCCATGGTTAATGCTACCGAATACGGTGGTGGGGTAGCAGAAATACTGCATTCCCTGGTTCCCCTCTTCAAAGGATTAGGTTTTGCCATGGATTGGTGGAAGATGTTTGGGGAAGAGGAATTCTATAATGTTACCAAGACTTTTCACAACCGCCTCCAGGGAGAGGCAGGTCCATTGAAGGATAAAGAAGTAGAAACCTACTTGAAATACATTAAACTTAATGCCCGGGAAATGACCCGCTGGGATTATGATTTTGTAGTAATCCATGATCCTCAGCCGGCAGGCCTCATAGATTTCCGTAAAGGGGGAGAGGGAACAAAATGGATATGGAGATGTCATATAGACACTTCAGAGCCTAACAGGGAATACTGGGATTTTTTATACCGTTTTATAATTAAATATGATGCCTCCATTTTCACCATGAGACAATTTGTTAAAGAAGATGCCCACTTGAAAAATATCCATTACATAACTCCCTCCATCGATCCTCTCAGTGAAAAAAATATACCCATGGAAAAAGAAGAGGCTAAAAGGACTGTGAGTCGCTTTGGTATAAATGTAAACCGGCCTTTAATTACCCAGATTTCCAGGTTTGATCCCTGGAAGGATCCCCTGGGGGTTATCGAAGCCTATAAATTAGTTAAAAAGGAATTTCCCAGCGTCCAGCTGGCCCTGGTAGGTTCTATGGCTTCTGATGACCCTGAAGGATGGGATTACCTCTATAGAACCCTGCGCCGGGCCGGGGAAGATTACGACATCACCATAATTACTAATTTTAACGGGATAACCAGCAAGGAAGTGAATGCCTTTCAAACTGCTTCAGAAATAATTATACAAAAATCCCTCCGGGAAGGTTTCGGGCTTACGGTAGCAGAGGGGCTTTGGAAGGGCACTCCAGTCATAGGAGGCAAAGCAGGAGGCATCAAGCTTCAGATTGAGGAGGGTGTTACAGGTTACCTGGTGGAAACGGTGGAAGAGTGTGCTGAGAAAATATTGACTCTTTTAAGAAACACTTCTTTGGCCGAGGAAATGACCCGGGCAGGTAAAGAAAAGGTGAGAAAAGAGTTTTTAATAACCAGTGCTCTTTTGAACTACCTGCGGCTTTTTAACTATTTGCTCTAATCCCCAGTTTTAACTCCTAGTCTTGATTTTTATGCTCCCGAGTAGTATAATTAAAAAAGATTTATAAAGATTTATAATGAAATATTTATTTTTAAAACAAGGGTCGTTAGCTCAGGGGGAGAGCACCTCCTTGACGCGGAGGGGGCCGCAGGTTCAAATCCTGCACGACCCACCATACTTTTGAATGAAGAACACCTTACGGGGTGTTTTTTTATTTTACCTTTTTAACTTTCCCACCCTAAAGTATACAAAGGAAAAACTCTACATATAATAATTAAGGCGGAAAGGGGGAAAGACTGTGACCAGTAAAGGAATTGTTATAGAAACCAGGCAGTTTATTTCAGAATTTGGGAAAAAGCTTCAGTCAGATATCCTGGAATTGAAAAAGAAGAATGTGGACATTAATTATAGTATCAGGGATAGGGGTCAGGGAAAAATCTGGTTGTGTTTAATGGAAAGAAAATCGGAAGAAGAAGGTAATTTAAGTCCCCTCCTTCATTATTATTTGAGCGGCATACTTTCTGATTTCATATTAGAACCGGCCAGGAGAACCATCTTAGAAAACCTTATGCACCGAAATTATTCTTATTTCAACAGAACCGAACGGGAGGTAATACTGAGCCTGACCCTCCATAAATTGAATCAGGAGGATAAAAAAAGTAGCTA